>JANXQO010000149.1 GCA_025353485.1 Chitinophagales bacterium | reverse complement strand
AATATTTTTTTCAATTGTGATAGCTGATTTATAAGAGATTTCAGCTTCGCCGGAAAAACCACCGGTAACAAATGCAATTGTCTGAACCATGATTTACAGGATTACAAAGATTAATGGGATTAGTAAAATTATCATGTACTTATTACTTTTAACCCTATTTACTTTAATTACTTTATTTACTTTTATCAATTCCTTCATTACCGGTATCCAAAACAAATTTCCATTTACCCTTTTTTTGTTTCCAGATGCTTACATAAGTTCCCTGCAAGGTTGTATCGTGCAATTGTAAATTATAAATTCCATAAGAATATCCTAAATCTCCTGATGCAGCAACCTGGGCAGAAGATGGTTCCCAGATTAATGTATAAGTTGAGTCATTTATCTCCGTTAAATATTCAATTGCATTAGCCCCTATTATAGGCTTATGATTGGGGCGAAGTAGAATTCCATCATCATCCATGTATTCTATAAATGCTTTCTTCATCCCATCCTTTTTGCTGGCTTCAGAAAAATCTTTATCTGTTTTTAGTATTTCATTCTTCCAGGCTGCTTCTTTATTTATCTGGCTTGTTGGGCAACCGGTAAGGCTTACAGAAATGATTAAGATAACCAACGACCAGCAAAATTTATTTACCATATACCAGTTTTAAAAAAGGCGAAAGTATTAAAAAAATACTCTCGCCATTGACGCAGGAAATATCACCCGCTGTAACAGGCCGAAGCCTTAAAAAATTATATATGAAGCTTTTCTTTTTTAGTCAATAATTCTTCCACTGTTTCCCTGTACATCTCATCAGGCACACAACAATCAACAGGGCAAACGGCAGCACATTGAGGCTCTTCATGAAAGCCCTGGCACTCGGTACACTTATTTGGAACAATATAATAAATATCATTTTCTACCGGAGCGTTGCGCTGTGCAGCATCCAGTTGTGTTCCATCCATAAGTGTTACCATACCCTTCACAGTTGTGCCGTCAGAAAAAGCCCACTCAACTCCGCCTTCGTAAATTGCATTGTTAGGGCACTCAGGCTCACAAGCCCCGCAGTTTATACATTCATCTGTAATTTTAATAGCCATATATTTCCTTTTTAAAGCTTAAACGAAGCTGCGGATTATTTACGAATTTTGCATTCTTTTCTATACAAATATAAAAAGATATTGTTTGCAAATGAACTTAACTGAAAGAATTGATTTAATGATTAGGTTGGGAAACTATTTACAATCTGATAATGAAACCTGGCTGATTACCAAACAAAAAGCGTTTGAAAAAAATGGATGGTTTACTCCTGAATTTATTGCCCTGGCAGTAAATAATATTGTAACCGAATTCTTACAAAAAGACAAGTTGGAAAGGTGGGCCAGGAGTTATTATTTAGATGATAATATCATACCCAAAAATGTTGGGATAGTAATGGCAGGCAACATCCCGGTTGTGGGTTTTCATGATTTTTTATCTGTGTTTATTGCTGGCCATAAGCAAACGATAAAATTATCTTCAAAAGATGATGTGTTGCTTAAACATATTGCAGACAAGCTGTTTGAATGGCAACCCTCACTACATAGTTGTATTTTATTTGGTGATATGCTTAAAGGCTGCGATGCTTACATAGCAACCGGCAGTAATAATACAGCCCGCTATTTTGAGTATTATTTTGGCAGGTATCCAAACATCATACGCCGCAACCGTACGTCTGTAGCAATTCTTACAGGAAATGAAACCGCAGACCAACTTAAATTACTTGCTGATGATGTGCATGTATACTTTGGATTAGGCTGTAGAAATGTAACTAAAATGTATGTTCCCGTGGGTTACGATTTTGTTCCATTGCTTCACGCTTTTAAGAAATACAGCTACTTCTCTGATCACACTAAGTACAGGAATAATTATGATTACAATCTTGCATTGCTCATCATGAATAATGTTTATTATATGACCAATGAAAGTATTTTGCTGGTAGATAACGAACAGCTTTTTTCACCGATAAGCCAATTGAACTATAGTTTTTACACTGATGTAAATGATATAAAACAAAAACTTGAAAGTGATGAAAATATTCAGTGTATTGTGGGAGATAAAATTGCTTTTGGCCAAGGGCAACAACCTTCCCTTTACAGCTATGCAGACGGAATGGATACTATGCAGTTCTTACTTTCTTTATAATCTGCCAAAAAAATTCAGTGCCGCCTTTTTTGTCATTTCATTTTGTCAGAATTTATTTTTTAATTTTACAGAATCATATACCTACGAAGTGCTTCCTAATTTAATGTTAAAGGTAATGGCCATTAGACGATTGGGTAAAACACTTCGTTTATTTGTATTTGTATAGGCATGTGATTTGATGCTCTTACAAATAAAAAATATTTGAGGCTTAACCGCCGAGAACAGGAGAAGCAGAGTTTACGCAGAGAAAATTTAATGTTTTACTAAAAAGATGTTTATAAAAAAATTGTTTTTAATATTTAAAATAGTCAGCGTAATCTCTATTAACTCATGTTCTGCGGTAAAAAATTTTTATATTTAAAATTTTATATAGATGAAAACTAAACACATTTTATCA
>JANXQO010000148.1 GCA_025353485.1 Chitinophagales bacterium | reverse complement strand
ATATCAGCATCCTCCAAACTGCTTTTTACAACCTGCATCATTTTTTCGTGGAGCTTATATTTTGGTTCTATAATCCCCGGCGTGTCAGAAAAAATTATCTGGTAATCATCTGCTGTTAAAATACCTTTAATACGATGCCGTGTTGTTTGCACTTTAGGAGAAACAATAGCAAGCTTCTCTCCCATCAATGCATTCAGCAGTGTGCTTTTGCCTGCATTTGGTTTACCAAAAATATTTACAAACCCGGATTTCATACTTAACAAAAGTACGCAAATAAAAAAGTTCTTGTCTGAGACAAACCAAGAAGGTTTTTAAAAATTTAAAATTGAGAAAGAAATTATAAAACCTTTTGGGTTTACAACCTTATTGAAATTCCTCTTTGCGTAAATCCAATTTTCTCTTTTCGTAAATCTTACTATTTAAAACAAAAGATTTTTGTAACCTAAAATTTAAATATGAAGAAATATATTCTGTTGATTGTTATATTATTTTTTGTTTATACATCGCAGGCCCAGGACAGGTATTTTGCCAGAACTTATACAGCCAATGTTTTATCAAAAGGAGGTATTGATCTTGAGCTATGGCATACTTCCCGTTTCGGGCATCAAAATCAATTCTTTCATGCTATGGATCAGCGGCTGGAATTAGAAGTTGGGCTTGGCAGCAATTTACAAACTGCATTTTATTTTAACCATTTTCAAAAGTCGTATAGCGATTCATCAGATGACATTGTTCATAAATCAGAAATTGGTTTTAGCAATGAATGGAAATGGCAGGTAAACAAACCTTCAACAACAAAAATCAACATCGCACTCTATGGTGAGCTGGGGATTAAAGGAGATGAAATAGAATTTGAAAGCAAGTTGATACTGGATAAAACTTTCGGTAAAAATTTAATTGCCTTTAATCTTGTGTATGAAATGGAACATGAGATGATAAGAAAAAATGGAAAAACAAAATTAAAACTTGCAAAAACTCCTTTAGAATTTGACCTGGCATTTATGCATTTTTTTAAACCGGAGCTGGGTTTAGGTATTGAAGCAGTTAATCATAATGATATAGAAAAAGGTAATAGAAATAATTCTCTTTTATATGCCGGACCTACCTTAAACTACAGGGGAAATTCATGGTTTGTTATAGTGAATTATTTGCCACAGCTTATTAACCTGCATAAAACTAAAGCCTCGCCTTTTAGTAAAGATCTAAATAACCATGAAGGAACAGAAGTAAGAATTTTATTGGGGGTTTCTTTGTAGCATTCTCTGATTTATTAAATAATTATGAAGATTGAATTATATTATACACTTTTGCCAACGCATGTAAATCAATAATATTACTACGTAAATTTCTTTAAATGCATCCTCTTTCTTTACAAAATTCAAAATTTTTTTCCCTCAATTTTTGGCAGGTTAATATCAGGTAATATAGATCAGGCAAGGTTTCATATTTTCCAATCAATATCAGAAAATTTATTAAATCATCATTAATTTTTTTATTAAAGTAAGCTGCTTGCCCCCACAGGTTAAATTATATTGTAAATGAATATCTAAATCATCCAATATTTTACGTCATTTGGAGTTATATAGTTAGGCCTGTCCATAAATCAGTCTTACGGCCTGTCGAATATCCATTATGAAAAATTTTATACTCCGCAAGATCTCATATCTGCAAAAAAGTATTCTGTATATAATGACATTTTCTTTTTTTGCATTACTGTTTTTTATCGTTTTGATATACCAACATAAAAACGCTTATACTGATAATACTACAACTGCCCTAACAGGAGGAATAATTACTTTTATAATAATTTTTGTATTGCTATACAGGCTGAATAAAGATATAAAGCTAAGAAAGAATGTAAAGGATGACCTTGCTGCAAATGAAATAAAATACCGCACTCTTATTGAAAACTCCGGGGTTGTTATGTACACATCTTCGTTAAATGGTTTGATCACATTTGCCAGCAGCAAGGCATTTCAGCTAACAGGTTTTAGCATGAAGGAATTATACGGGATGCATTTTACACAGCTTATTGATGAAGAGTGTTTGGCACAGGTTAAAGAAACCTATAAAAGCCAGGTAAAAAATAATATAGAAGAAACACAGATTGAATTTTGCATCCGCACCAAATATGGCGATTTAAAATGGGTTGAACAATCTGCAGTTTTACTTATGGAAAATAATTCGCCAATTGGATTTCAATGCATAGTAAAAGATATTACGCAAAGAAAAGAAATGGAAGAAGTATTGAGAAACTACGAAGTTGAGCTGGTTAAAAACCAGGATCGCTTACAATCTATTCTTAACAATGCTACTTCGTTAATTTATATAAAAGATCTTGATGGCAAATATCTTCTTACCAATAAACAATTTAATGAAGCACTAAATGTAGATGATACAGTTATTGGCAAAACAGATTTTGATTTTACTGAACGCAGGAAGGCACAACATTTTAAAGATACGGATGACCGCGTAATACGAACCGGCAAACCGGTAGAGCTTGAAGAAACTTTGGAAATGGCCGATGGCATTCATAACTTACTTATCACAAAATTCCCTTTGCTTGATGAACAAAATAAAATTTATGGAACAAGTGGAATCGCTACAGATATTACAGAACGGGTAAAATACCAGGAGCAGTTGGTACACGCTAAAAAAATTGCCGAAGATGCAAAAAAACTGCAGGAACAATTTCTTGCAAATATGAGTCATGAGATCAGAACGCCTATGAATGGTATACAGGGAATGACGGATCTTTTATTGGAAACAAATTTAAACGATGAGCAAAAAGATTTTGCTAAAACGATAAAACGTTCTTCCGATAATTTATTGGTGATCATTAACGATATCCTTGATTTTTCTAAAATAAAAGCTGGCAAATTAACGATAGAAAAAATTGATTTTAACCTTAGTGAAGTTGTGGAAAATATCAAAGCTATTTTCAAGCACCGGGTAAATGAAAAAGCATTAAGCTTACATATCAGCGTAAATAAGGATGTTCCTGCTACATTAAACGGCGACCCGTACAGGCTTAATCAAATTCTTGTAAACCTTGCAGGCAATGCAATAAAATTTACACACACCGGAGGTATTAATATCTGTATTAGCATACAAAAGAAAACATCCAAAGAAATAATTTTAAATTTTACAATATCAGATACCGGCATTGGGATTGAAAATGATAAAATAGGTGAGATGTTTGAAAGCTTTACCCAGGCAAGTGTTGAAACTTCACGCAAGTATGGGGGAACCGGTTTAGGGCTTGCCATTACAAAGCAATTAATAGAAATGCAAAATGGCAAAATTTCAGTTGAAAGTAAAATTAATTGCGGTACAACTTTCAAAGTATCTATACCCTATAGTTACAGCAAAACAAATAACCCTCTGTTTTTTGCTGCCAAAGACGTAAAGAATTATCGTTCGTTTTTAAGCGGCAAAAAGTTTCTTGTTGCAGAAGATAATGAAGTAAATCAAAAAGTAATCCGGCATGTATTGCAAAAAGCAGGAGGTGTGGTGGACATTGCAAACAATGGATTAGAAGCGGTTGCCTTTCTTAAAAAAAGTACAGCGTACAACCTGATAATAATGGATCTGCAAATGCCCGAAATGGATGGTTATGCAGCAACAAAATATATAAGAAATGTAATGAATCTTTCTATTCCTATCATCGCTATGACCGCCTCTGCATTAAAAGGTGAAAAATCCAAATGTATAGAGATCGGAATGAACGATTATCTTTCAAAGCCATTTGATTTTTCTTTTATATACAAGCGCATAAGCATGTTGTTAGGCGATACTACGGCAACTGAATGTGTACCCATAATTGAAAAACCTCAGAAAGAAAATTTATTTGATCTGTGCCTGCTGGAGGAAATGGATGACAATGAATATATGTCTGATGTGCTGGATATTTTTTTAAAGAATACACCAACAGAATTAGATGAACTTAACAAGGCATGCAATGCAAATAAATATGATACAGTTTATAAAATGGCACACAAATTAAAAAGTAGTACCGGGCTTTTAAAAGCAAATAACCTGTTGAATGTTTTGATAAAAATTGAGGAGACAGCAAAGGCTGAAAAAAATGACGGTCTTGCAAAGCTGGCTGATATGGCAAATGAAGAATATAAAAAAATTGAAACCCCATTACGTGAACACCTAAAAAATATTCAGGCAGTGGCAGGTATAGCTGTTTAAAAAAATAAAACCATGACAATACTTGTAGCAGAAGATGATATGATAATGTTGAAAACGATTGAACTTCGCTTAAAGAAGGACGGTCACACTATTATTATTTCCCAGGATGGCAGAGAAGCGCTTAAAAAAATTGATGAACTATCCCCTGACTTAGTTATTACTGATATTATGATGCCCTTTTCATCGGGCCTTGAAATTATTGGAGCTGTAAAAAAAAGACTGGGTAAAAAAATCCCTGTGATTGTTCTCTCTGCAATGGGGCAGGAAAACGTAGTGCTGGAGGCATTTCAATTAGGCGCCGATGATTATATTACAAAACCTTTTAGCCCGAATGAACTATCTATGAGAGTAAAAAGATATACTTCTAATCCAGTTACCATATAATGCTTACCCTATAACTATTACATAAATGCATGGATACGTTTTCATTGTTTTTCTAAAGATAGATTCTTACCGGTATATCAATATAATGTATGTATTTCTCCTGCTGTTGCTTTTGTTGCTCACATTTATTTCAGGTTATACAATTTACAAAAGAAGAGTTGAAGGCAATAAAAAATTATGGCAGCAAAGTATAGCGTTGATAATAAGCCAGGCAATATTTTTTACAGATGAAGAAGATGGTGGGGTAGATATAACATACAGGATCGAGATGCTCCTGCAAAATTCAATGTTTAGAAATTGTGTAATTAATGAATTGATACAGGCCAAAAAAAATCTTTCCGGGTCATCAACTTTAAATCTTAAAAAGCTGTATGAAATATTAGAGCTAAACAAAGATTCTTTTAAAAAACTAAATAACATTAAAGCGCATATAAAAGCAAAAGGAATACAGGAGCTGGCGATGATGGAGCAAATAAAATATTTAAAACCAATTTTCAGGCTTACCAATAATGAAAACGAACTGGTACGTAACGAAGCACAATGTGCCCTGGTATGCTTTTATGGCTTTTTAGGGCTTCGCTTTCTTAATGTTACGGCATACCCCATAAGCCAATGGCAACAGATACAACTGTTAAATAAATTAAATGAAGTAAAGCCTGAAAATTTCGAAGTTATTAAAAAATGGTTACAATCTTCCAATGAATCTGTGGTAGTATTTTCTTTAAAGCTGGCAACATTTTATAATTGTTATGATGTTTATAATAATATTATTACCTGTTTACAAAGCCTGAGTTTGCCCATAAAATTAAATGCACTGGAATACCTGAAAAAAATGCCAAAGGACGATACAGCTGAACAAATTATCAATCATTACTCTTTTGAAAATAAAATATACAAACTGGCAATTATTGATGCCTTAAAAGAGATTGGAAATGAAAATCAAATATCTTTTTTATTAAAGCGGTTGCATGATAAAGATGACGATGTAAAAGCAGCCGCCGCAAAATGTTTATCATGCCTGCACCCTTCCGGCAGTGCATTTCTGCAAACACATCTTTTTGCAGATGAAAATCCCTGGAAGGCAATTTTCCTTCAAATTAAGAGTGAGCGTGCAGCATGACCTGGCAAAAATTCATATTTGATTTATTTACCTATGGCATCCTTCTTTATTCGTTGCTTCTGTTATCCTTTTATTTTTTTATCGGTATATTTTCAATAGGCGAAATAAGAAAATATCTGCGCAGTAACAGCGTTACTGATTTCAGAATTCTTGCCGCATCTGAACAACTTCCGGGTATAAGTATTATAGCCCCGGCTTATAATGAAGCTGCCAATATTATTGAGAATGTAAGATCATTATTATCCATTCATTATAACACACTCGAATTAATAATAATTAATGATGGTAGTAAAGATGATTCGCTTAAAAAATTAATTGCAGCATATGATCTTTACAAAACAAATATTTTTATTAATGAACAGATAGTAACCAAAAAAGTAAAGGGTGTTTATAAAAGTAATAACCCGGTTTTTAATAAACTGATTGTTGTTGATAAAGAAAATGGCGGAAAAGCAGATGCATTAAATGTTGGCGTTAACATAGCCCGGTATGGTTACACTGTTTGTGTAGATGTGGATTGTGTGCTGGAGCAGGATGCTATGCTTAAAATGATAAAGCCATTTTTAGAAGAAACTAAAGTTAGAGTTATTGCTTCAGGCGGCGTTATACGTATTGCCAATGATTGCAAAATAGAAAATGGCAGATTGATGGAAATAAATTTGCCTAAAAGATATTTGGCAAGAGTGCAGGCCCTTGAATATATCAGGGCATTTTTATTGGGACGGATGGCATGGAGCAGGTTAAATGGTTTAATGATTATCTCCGGAGCCTTTGGCGCATTTGATAAAGAAATAGTAATAAAATGCGGAGGGTATAATACTAAAACAGTGGGAGAAGATATGGAACTGATAGTAAGGATGAGGCGCTATATGGAAGAAAAAAAATTGCCTTACAAAGTAACTTTTATTCCTGATCCTTTATGCTGGACGGAAGCACCAGGTAATTATAAAATATTAGGAAGACAAAGAAACCGCTGGACAAGAGGTACAATAGAAACACTGCGGATGCATAGGATTATGTTTTTTAATCCACGATATGGATTGCTGGGAATGATCAGTTATCCTTATTGGTTTTTCTTCGAATTTCTTGCGCCCATTATTGAATTCACAGGAATGATAGGTTTTACAATTTTTGCATTTTGCGGATTAATAGACTGGAGAACATTCTTTACTTTACTTGCCTGTATACTTTCATTTGGCTTTTTATATTCGGTTTTTGCCATATTAATGGAGGTGCTAACCTATAATCAATATAAAAACAAAAAAGATATTTTAAAATTAGTTACAGCCGCATTTTTTGAACCTTTTGTTTTTCACCCTTTTGTAGTTTGGTCAGCAATAAAAGGCAACATTGATTATTTGAGAAAAAGAAATAGCTGGGGAGAGATGACAAGGCAGGGATTAAATTCCAAACAACCACTGTTAGCAATTGAAGACTCTATAATTTCAGAAGAAGAAATTACCGTGCTGCAGCAAAAAGCAAATGAAGAAGAACCGGTAAAACATCAAAGGTTTTGGCAAGCGATAAAAGAAGCAGCGGTTTATAGTTTGATATTATTGGCATCCATGTTTATTATAAAAATTTATGAGCTGATACGTGATGCACAACAATTTGGTATACCCAAAAATTTTCCAAAGGTTATCAGCTTTGGCATCATTAACGATGTATCATTTGTTTTAAATATGGCTATAATTCCTGTCTGCGTTTTTATATTGTTATTCTTTTTAAACAAAAAAATTGCCCGTTTTTTCTTTATAACATTTTCATTGTTGTTACTTGTAATACACGCAGCGCTTGCTGAATATTTTTTACAAACACTTGTGCCATTAGGTGCAGACTTATTAAAGTATTCTATTGCTGATATAAAACAAACAGTTGGCGCCGCAGGTATTTCAATAACATTTATAAGCGCCACAATGCTAATGCTGGTGTTAGTTGTATCAATGTTTATTATCATTCCAAAAAAAATAAAATTAAATGCAGGTCTTTCTTTTACACTACTTGTTTTATTTGGTGTAGCTGCAATTAGTTCTATAGCTTCTGTCACTAACAGATGGAAACCCGGCCAGGAATTCAGCAACAATATTTCTTTAAACAAATCATACTATTTTTATAACAGTTGTTATAAATTTTTATATGGCAGTAAAGAAGAAGACATCCCGGTAGATGTAACGTCAGTATCAGCAGATGCAACTGCATTTAATTATATTGATGAAGTACATTATCCATTTTTGCACACTGTAGATTCTACAGATGTTCTTTCTCCATTCTTTAATAAACAAAAAACTCCTCCCAGCATAGTTTTTATCGTAGTAGAAGGTTTGGGAAGAGCTTTCTCAAATAAAGATGCTTACCTCGGAAGCTTTACTCCCTTTCTTGATTCTTTATCAGGCAAGAGTTTATACTGGAATAATTTTTTAAGTGCCGGCGGCAGAACCTTTGCAATGCTGCCATCTATTTTTGGTTCACTGCCGTATAGCAAAAATGGTTTTACTGAATTAGGAGACAAAATGCCTGCACACTTATCCTTATTTAATGTTTTAAAAAATAATGGATATACAAGCAACTTTTTTTATGGAGGCAATTCAGAATTTGACAACATGAATAAATTTCTGAAGATGGATAATGCAAATATTTATGATGAAAAAACATTTGCAGCAGGCTATAACAAAATGCCATCAAGCAGTAGCGGCTTTAGCTGGGGCTATGGTGATGGGGAAGTATTTAGAAAATATAATGAAGCCACTGCACAAACAACATCTTTAACCTGCAATGTGGTGATGACACTTTCTACCCATAGCCCTTTTTTAATTAACGAACAGGATAAATATTTACAGCTTTTTGAAGACCGCATGCAAACGTTGCAATTTAATAATGATCAAAAGGCTGAGCACCGCAGGTATAAAAATCAATACGCAAGTATTTTGTATGCAGATAATGCAATTAGAAATTTTGTAAATAATTATTCAGGCCGCCCTGATTTTAGTAACACCATTTTTGTTATTACAGGCGATCATCGTATGCCGGAGATCCCCATGTCAACAAAGATTGATCGTTATCATGTGCCGTTAATTATCTATTCCCCGTTACTTAAAGAAAGTAAAACCTTTGGAGCAATGTCATCACATTTAGATATTACGCCAAGCCTGTTATCATTGCTGAAGCATCAATATAATTTTAAAGTACCAGCCGTTGCAACATGGATGGGCAAAGGGCTTGATACTGCTGCTTCATTTAGAAACGTGCACTCTTATCCGTTAATACAAACCAAAAATGATCTGGTAGATTTTGTTATGAATGAGTATATGCTTAATGGAGATGACCTCTACAAAATAAGTAACAACATGCATCTTGATCCCGTTAAAGATGATACACAAAAGGCTAAACTTGTAGCAGCTTTTGCAAAGTTCAAACAGAAAAATAATAAATTAGCCGAAACAACTTCCATCGTTCCTGATAGCTTATTGAGTAAGTAAACAGGCATCATATATAATTTTCTTAAGGTATCCGCAATTATTACGGATACACCCTAATATTCAAGAAGCAACTAAATATCTTAGCAAAATCTTACTAACTTTTAAATTAAGACTCTTAAATTTGTTTAAATATTTGGACAATGGAAATACTTCGCTTTATTGATTTATTCTGTGGCATCGGCGGCTTTCGTGTTGGTATGGATCAAGCCTGTATTGAAAATGATTTAATTCCTGAATGTGTTTTTTCGTCGGATATAGACCCTTATTGCCAAGACTCTTACGAAACAAATTTTGGGCATAGACCTACAGGCGACATAACAAAAGTTGACCCCAAAACTATTCCTACCCACGACATTTTATTTGCAGGTTTCCCATGCCAGCCATTCAGCATTATTGGACAAATGAAAGGCTTTGACGATACAAGAGGAACGCTTTTCTTTCATATAGCAAATATCATCAAAGAAAAAAGGCCAAAAGCATTTATACTTGAAAACGTAAAACAGTTAGTAGGACACAATAATGGACAGACTCTAAAAATTATTATCAAAACTTTGCAAGACGAAGGTTACCATGTCCAGTACACAGTGCTTAATGCTCTTGACTATGGTTTACCACAAAAAAGAGAAAGGGTTCTCATTGTTGGACACAGAGATCCAATAATGTTTTCATTCCCATCACCCATCAGACCTTTCAAACCTCTTTCTGAAATCATTGAAAAGAAAGTTGACAAAAAGCATATTGCATCAGACTATATCAAGCAAAAAAGAAAAGAGAAACATAAATCGGCATATAAACTTTCAATTTGGCATGAGAACAAGGCAGGAAATATTTGTTCATATCCATACTCTTGTGCTTTGAGGGCGGGTGCTTCTTACAACTATCTTTTAGTAAATGGTGAAAGGAGGCTAACGCCAAGAGAGATGTTTCGTTTACAAGGTTTTCCTGACACATATAAAATTATAAGCAACGGTACACAGGCTAGAAAGCAAGCTGGTAATGCTGTTCCTGTAAATATGGTGAAGGCTGTTATTTTAAAATTATTGCCGTACGTTGCAACATCTCTTGACATGACAAACTTATTAAGGGAATACGAAGTTGAATATAATAGCAAATAATGAGTAAGCAATCACCAAAACTTAGAACTGTAAATAAATCTGTTTCTGCATTTCCTTTAAATCGGTTTCCAAAAAATTTTCCGTTTCTTTTAGGTAAAGAATTAATCTATTTACTTGCATCAAAAGGCAAATCAGAACTTGAAGGCTCTGACTGGGAAAGTATCTTTGCTTCTTGTATTGGGGCAGACTGGAAGCCTTCAAATGTTGGGCTTGATGATGTTATCATGGGTAATACTGCTTGGGGTGCAAAAACTGTAAAGGCAACAAAACCATCTGCACAGAAAAAAGTACGTCTTATTTCAGGTCGTAACTCTCCCATTTATTCGTTTGGCGAACGCATAGACACAAAATCAAATCCAAATACGATTGGCAGCCTTATACTTGATATTTGGAATGAAAGAGTTTCTGCCATTAGAGAAAAATTTAAACATTTAAGAACTATAGTGCTTGTAAAATCAAGTGACCTTTCAGAAGTAGTTGTTTTTGAATTTGAAACAATCAGATACGGCAACGAACTTTTTAATTGGGAATGGAATAAGAATAACAATCTTATTGGTACAGACAAAAAAACAAATGAACATCGTTTTACATGGCAACCACATGGTTCGCAATTCACCATAATCGAAGATGTTCGGTCATCCATTCTTGTAATAAATATTAAGCAACCAAAAACATTAGACAAAGAAAAAATATTAACCGCTCTTGGATTTGACAAATCCTGGATCACAGTAACTCATAAAAATGGCTGACACTTTCACAAAAGAAAAGCGCAGCCAAATAATGCGACAAGTAAAAAGTAATCGCAACAAATCAACAGAACTTAAGCTAATCCAATTCTTCAAAGACAATTCAATAAAAGGTTGGCGCAGAAATTTAAAATTATTTGGCAACCCTGATTTTGTCTTTCCTTTATTAAAGAAAGTCGTTTTTGTTGACGGCTGTTTTTGGCACGGTCACAATTGTCGAAACACAAAACCTAAGGATAACAAAGTATATTGGCAAGAAAAAATAATCCGTAACAAAAAACGGGACAAAGTTGTTGCAAAAACACTTGCAGCAAAAGGATGGGCAGTTTTAAGAATTTGGGAATGCCAATTAAAAAATGAAAAGCCATTAATTTTAAAGCTAACGAACAAAAGATGATTAATAAAAATGGTTAAAGCGGGTATAAAAAATCAATAAATTATTAAAACCTGTGGCTTAATGCTGCAGATAAATTTAATTGGTTTCCTTTTACGGTTGGCTGATATTCCTGGTTAATCAATCCTGCACCTATTGAAATAACGTTCCATTTTAAAAACGTATGATTAAAGCTGGCAGAAACTTGCTTTGAGGTAAGCTTGCTCTGCTTTGTATTGAATTGAATGTTTTGATTATTATCATCAGGTGAAATTCCCGTACCTAAACTTAACCCAATATAATCTTCAGAACTCTTAAAATAACAACGGGCAGCTATACTATATGATTGCGAAACAGAACCACCGGAAGGAGTAATGTATGTGCGTGCACTAAACAAAAAGCTTTTATAATATTTACCAACATAAAATGTATACACTTTTGTTGAATTTGTAAAATACAGGTATCGCAAACCAGCTTCGGCTTCAAAACTTTTAGGCAGATTGGCATACAGGGAAAAGCCAGCCCTGTATTTTGGAAATACGCCAACATTGCCTGAATAGCCAAAGCTTACATAACTGTAAAATGTTTTACTTATCCGTGGATAAGCATCTATCTCGCCCTGCACACCACTAATACCAAAACGGTTTGCATAATTCATTCTTGCAGTTATTGATCCAAATTTCGTTTGACGGCCATAAGAAATACTTCCCAGGTGCCAGGGCTTATTAAATTGTTTATCAAAAGATGAATGCTCATAACTGATACTTATTTTATTTACTGACGCAGCATCTTTAAGTGTTGATGCCAAAGCCAAAGCGGCCGTGTTGTATCGGTTTAATTTTAAGAGCTGGCTGGTGATAATGCCTGCTTCTTTAAATTTTTTTGCAGCATTAAAATTTTTTGCTTTCCTAAGCAAAAGTGCTTCGGAAGCCGGATGTAGAGTAAGGCCTTCGTTGCAAATTTTTAAAGATTCTTCATAATGGTCGTTCCAATATTCAAGATCAGCATAAGCAATACTTGCCTCTTCATTGTCCGGTGATTGAGTTAGTGCTTTTAAAAAATAGTAGCGGGCACTGTCGTATTGTTTGTTCCATGTAAATATTCTGCCTAAAAAAATTTCTATATCTGCATAAGCTGGTGATATAGCTAATGCCTGGCGGGCATATAACTTTGCCTTATCATAATTTTTATCTTCAAAAGCCGCATACCTGGCGCTTTTAAAAAGCTCATCAGAGGATAGCTGTTTTTGAGCCGACACGAAAGAATATGCTGATAAAAAAGCAATAACGATTAGCGTTCTTTTATTCATATTGTAATAACGATAAAACAACAGGTGTATTATACTAACAGGAAAAGCTTTTAGAGTAAATAAATTTTTGTCAATCACAATAAAAAAGCCCTGAAAATTCAGGGCTTGTGTTGCGAAGGGAGGGTTCGAACCTCCGACCTTCGGGTTATGAGCCCGACGAGCTACCGCTGCTCTACTTCGCGATGTGGGTGCAAATTTACGCTGTAATAGTTTTGCCGCCAAATTTATATACTTTAGTTGTTCGTAAAACCATGTTATGATAAGATCAAACCATGTTTCTGTTTTCCTTTTTATCCTTGCAGGATTTGGCTGTAAAAATAAAATTAAAGAAACAGAAGATTCTGTTTACTCAAGGCATTTACAAAGACATGTAAAACTTACCATTATAAATACGCCTGTGCCGGACGATAAAAATTCTTTCAATCTTTTATTGCTTAATGATGGTGATGATATTGATAAATTACGGGTAAAAGAAATAACTGATAGTCTTTACAAAAAGAAATTGATACAGCCACTCGTTGTTGTAGCTATCCATACAAGCGACCGTATGAAAGAATTAGGTATTGGAGAGTACCCCGATTATAAAAACAATGGTAGTAGTGCGGCAAAGTATTCAGCCTTTGTGTATGATGAATTGTATCCTTTTATTAAAAAGAAAACCGGAGTAAGAAAATTTAATTCTATAACCATTGCAGGATGTTCGTTAGGCGCACTTTCAGCATTTGATATTGCATGGGATCATGCTGACAGGATAGATAAAGTGGGTGTCTTTTCTGGTTCTTTTTGGTATAGGGATAAAGATGCATCTGCTGCTGATTATTCTGATGATAAAGACAGGATGATGATGAATAAAATAAGTTCTTCAAGAAAAAGGCCGCATTTAAAATATTGGTTTTATGCAGGCGATGAAGAAGAAAAAGGCGATAGGGATAAAGATGGTGTTATTGATGTGGTGGATGATACAAAAGATTTGATAACAGTTTTAAATAGTAAGAATGCTGTTTCAGCTGATGATATAACCTTTACAGAAATAAAAGAAGGGAAACATGATTATCCTTCCTGGAGCCATGTATTTCCTCAATTTTTAATCTGGGGTGTGGGCAAATAAGGAATAAGGAATAAGGAGCAGGAACGTTAATTTAACCATTCAATTTTTCAACTTTTCAACTTTTCAACTTTTCAACTTTTCAACTATTAATTTCTTTGACTAACACTTCCACCGCTTGATTTTGATTTTGTAACGGAAGGATTTCCTTTGTAACTGATATCACTTCCGCTGCTGGCTTTTGCATTCAATTCTTTATTTACGGTAATATTAATATCACTTCCTGAACTCCCCTTTGCTGTACATACATCTACGATAAGATCATAACCATTAAAATCACTGCCCGAACTCGCTTCAATAGAAACTGTGTTTGCTTTGCCTCCTATCTTTATATCCGATCCGCTGCTCTGATCAACCGTTAATTCATTTACATCCACATTGCCTTTAAAATCAGCTCCACTGGATATCCTTAGTGATAATGAGTTTCCTTTTATTATTCCATCTACTAAAACATCAGATCCGGAAGAAGAGGTTAGCATATCAAGATTCTTATATGATAAGTATGCTTTTAATTTACGCCCATTTGTAAATCTGAGAAATTGGCTTACATCTTCATCATACCATATTTTTAAAACCCCATCTGCCACTTCGGTTTTAATCCTGTCCCTGTATTTTATTTCCGAAGCGCTCACTGCTGCAGCTTCTTCTCCATAACTAAGATAAAGATCTATACCATGAGAAACCTTTATGGCATGAAATCCTTTTACATTTCTTACCTCTGCATTTTTATCATTAATAATAGTTTTATCCTGTGCAAATAAAGAAACGGAACACACCATGAGTATGATGGAAAATAATTTTTTCATATATTTTTTTAGTGTTACGGTTGCGGAATAGAAAAGTTACAAAAAAGAAAACATTTTTATAATATCTTTGTATCGCTTCAATCAATAGAAGCAAAGTTCCCGGGGTGCTTTTCCAAAATTTGGAATTGCTGAGAAATACCCGCAGAACCTGATCAGGATAATACCTGCGAAGGGAGGATGATCAATCTTTTATTTTTTCCTCTTTTTCGTTGGCTTATCTAATTTATTAAATGATAAATTATTTATGCAATGAAAAAAATTATTACGCTGTTTATTGTAACCGGCATTTCTATTTCAACTTTTTGCCAAAACAGGAAAAGTGACACCCTTCTTTTACAACCTATCGAAATAAAAGCTGTGAGAGCTAATGATAAAGCGCCATTTACAAAAACCAATCTTACAAAAAAAGAGATTGAGAAAATAAACCTCGGACAGGACCTTCCCTTTATTTTAAATCAAATTCCGTCAGTGGTAATAAATTCTGATGCAGGAAATGGTGTTGGTTATACAGGTATACGTATAAGAGGTACAGATGCTACAAGAATTAATATGACCCTAAACGGAATTCCTTACAACGATGCAGAAAGCCAGGGAATTTATTTTGTTGATCTGCCGGATATTGTTTCATCCGTAAACAGCATCCAGGTGCAAAGGGGTGTAGGCACATCAGCCAATGGCGCCGGGGCTTTTGGGGCAACTATAAATTTATCTACCAATGAAATTAATGATACATCTTATGTTGAATTAAATAACAGCTATGGATCTTTTAATACATGGAAGCATACATTAAAATTTGGTTCAGGTTTATTGGGTAAACATTTTACAGTTGATGGAAGGCTATCAAAAATTAGTAGTGATGGATATGTTGACAGGGCATCAACTGATCTAAAATCTTTTTATATCAGCACAGCATATTTGTCTTCCACAAATTCATTACGAATAAATATTTTTTCAGGCAAAGAAAAGACTTACCAGTCATGGTATGGAATATCTGCAGCTGATCTTGCAACCAACAGAACGTACAATGCTGCAGGCACAGAAAAAGCAGGCGAGCCTTACGAAAATCAAACTGATAATTATTGGCAAACTCATTATCAACTTTTTTACAATCAAAAAATAAACAACAGGTGGGCTTTTAATGCGGCAGCATTTTTCACAAGAGGATATGGATATTACGAAGAGTATAAGGCTTCACAAAAATTTAAAAATTATGGTTTACCGGATTATAAAAACGGAGCCCAGGTAATTTCACAAACAGATCTGATACGGCAATTATGGTTAGATAATAATTTTTATGGAGGTATTTTTTCTTTACAGGAACAAAACAAATCAACACAATTTACTTTAGGTGGTGGCTGGGATAAATATGATGGCAAACATTATGGTTTAGTAACGTGGGCAGCGGTTGGTTTTCCAAAAGATTATAAATACTATACCCTCACTGCAAATAAACAGGATTTTACTATTTACAGTAAACTTCAGCAGCAGCTAAGTAAGAACTGGCAAGGCTTTGCAGACATACAGGCTAAAACCATAAAGTATAACATCAATGGGTTTAAGGATAATCCGCAATTAATAATTAATAAAAATTATTTGTTCATCAATCCAAAACTCGGAGTTACTTACAACAACAATAATTACCAGGTATACCTCTCTTACTCTATGGCAGGCAAAGAACCCAACCGTGATGATTTTGAAGCAGGGCTAAATCAACAACCAAAGGCTGAGATATTACATGATGTAGAATTTGGCGTTGAGAAAAAAACACTTAGATATTCTTATGGCGCTACAGCCTACTATATGTATTACCACAATCAGCTTGTGTTAACAGGAAAAATTAATGATGTGGGATCATATACCCGAACTAATACTCCGTCCAGTTATCGTATGGGAATAGAACTTTCGGGTAAAGCCGACTTATTGCAATGGCTAAACGCTTCAGCAAACATTGCTTTTAGCCGCAACAAGATCAAAAAATTTACTGAGTATGTTGATGATTATGATACTGGCGGGCAAAAAACTTTTCAATATCACAATTCAGACATTTCATTTTCACCAAACATTGTTGCAGGCGCAACGATAAATTTTATCCCCATAAGAAATGCGGAATTTAGTTTATTATCAAAATATGTGGGAAGAGAATTTTTAGATAACACATCAAAAGTTTCCAGAAGCCTTGATCCATTTTATGTGCAGGATGCAAGAGCCAGTTTTAAAATAAATAATAAAATTGCGAGGGAAATGAATTTCGTTGTGCAGGTAAATAATATCTTTAATAAGAAGTACGAACCGAATGGCTATACGTTTAGTTATTTCTATTCAGCAAGTTTAGCAACAGAAAATTATTACTTCCCAATGGCAGGAACCAATTTTATGGCGGGGATAAATATAAAATTCTAATCGTGAAAGGTGAAACGTGAAAAGACAATCTCACGTTTCACGTCTGACGTTTCACGATCATTTATATTTCTCTTGCCATTCAAGCATACCGCCAACAAGATTTTTCGTGTTGGTAAAACCCAATTGATCTAGTATAGAAGCGCTTATTCCGCTGCGATTGCCACTTCTGCAATACAGGATCACTTCTTCATTTTTCAGATCTTCAATATCTTCTATCTGCATACTTTGAATGCTGCCGATTGGTAATAACTTTCCTCCGATATTGAACTCTGCATTTTCGTGCGGTTCTCTCACGTCAATAAGATTAAGATTTTCTCCGGCATCTAATCTTTTTTTTACTTCTTCGTTGGTAATATTTGTCATTGATTTAAATCTTTTTGATCTTTTTGTTTTAAACTGTCTACATCCATCGGTGTTGGGGATAGCCATAAATCCATGGTTTGCCCGGGCCGAATATACAATGGTGTTGTTTTATCAATATCAAATCTTTCAGGATTTTGTTTATATACATAAGCAGCGGCAGTATCTCTTACTGTTGTCATAGCAATTACTGAGGCAAGCGTAATACCTTTGGTTTCCAATAAAGCTTTTGCCTCTGCAAAGGTCATTCCTACAAGATCAGGAACCAGCATTTGTTCAACTTGTAACCCACCGCCAATTATCAAGGTTATTCTTGCGCCCCAGGGAATTTTAGTTCCGGATGTAATTCTTCCTCCATCATATTGTTGCTCTAAAACTGATCCTTTCATAAAATCCGGGCGGTAAATTGTATCTCCTAATCTCAGATGATTTCTTTGCAACATATCGTATGCAAACCGAAAACTTAAACCCTCAAGCTTAGGCATAATTACGTCAGGGGGTGCAGCTCTGTTTATAGTTAAAAAAACAGTACGGTTTACTTTTACTGTTGCATCAGGTTCCGGCAATTGTTTTATAACTGTATACCTTGGGATGCTGTCTAAATAAACTGAATCCTGTATCACCACATCAAATCCACCTGCCTCTAATATCTTTATTGCATTATCAACATTTTGCCCTTTTACGGCTGGCACTTTTAAGTATTCTCCATGATTTGTAAACCAGCTCAAAGATTTCAAAAATAAAAATCCAATTAAAAAAATTAATGCTAAAGCGGTTAATAAGTTTACCCAAAATGGCTGCCTTGTAAGATATGTAAAAAGTTTTTTCATTCCTGTTGTAAAGAAAGGGGTTAAAGGTGCAATTTAATTATCTATTATGTAAACACTCCTCAATTAATGCTGTATAAAAATCCTCTAAGCTCCAACCCATTGCATGCACCTGCTGCGGAACAATGCTGGCCTCGCTTTGCCCCGGCACTGTATTTATTTCCAGCATATAAGGTTTGCCTTCTTCTTTATTATAAATAAAATCAATCCGTACAATTCCCCGGCAATTAAATACCCGGTATATTTTTACTGCGGCTTCTCTTATTTTTTCAGCCACCTGTTCCTCAATTATTGCAGGCGTTATTTCTTCGCTTGCGCCTAAATATTTTGCCTCATAATCAAAAAAATCTTTCTTAGAAATTATCTCTGTTATCGGCAGAGGAATTATTTCTCCTTTCGATTTAAATACACCAATAGTAAGTTCTCTCCCACTGATAAATTCTTCTACCAAAACCTGGTCGTCTTCTTTAAAAGCTTTTTCTATTGCCTTACCTAATTCTTCTGATGGTGAATTTACTTTGCTCATCCCAATACTGGAGCCTCCATTATTTGGTTTTATAAAAACAGGAAAACGAAGACTTTTAACCAATTCATCATCCCGATAACTATCGGGAGTAAAATTATTTTTAAATAAAAGAACCGAACGGGAAACATTAATGCCACTAAACGCAGCAACAGCAACCGTAAAGCTTTTATTAAATGTAAGCGCTGATGTTGCCGCATCGCAGGAAGTATACGGTATGCGAAGTGTATCAAAATAGCCCTGCAATTTTCCATCTTCTCCCGGAGTACCGTGGATACCGATCAATACTGCATCAAAAATAATTTTCTCTTCATCAACAGTAATTGAAAAATCATTTTTATCAACTTCTATTTTATTTCCTGATGGTGATTTGTAAAACCATCCATTAATAGTAATATCTATCTTATAAAGATTCCATCTTTTTTTATCAATATTTTTTTCAATTGTGATAGCTGATTTATAAGAGATTTCAGCTTCGCCGGAAAAACCACCGGTAACAAATGCAATTTTGGGTTTTATCATAAAATAATAAACTGTTTGCGATTGTAAATATTTTTTTTTAATAAAGAATCATTGTGCCGGTGATATTCCTTCGTTGCCGCTATCAAGTACAAACTTCCATTCACCATTACTTTGTTTTTTCCAGATGCTTACGTAAGTTCCTTTTAAAGTAGTAT
>JANXQO010000143.1 GCA_025353485.1 Chitinophagales bacterium | reverse complement strand
CATCAAAAAATCACTATCACAAGCAGCAGGGCAAACAATTATTGCAATGGCAAATGCACCTTATTCGATGTGCGGGATCTAAATGGAAATCCATATGCCATCGTTTTTGTTACACCCATTGAAGTAAAGGGCAAAGCGGATAAAACCTTAAATACAAACCCGAAGACTCCGGTATCAATAATGCCAGAATGTAATTGCGTTATTCCCACTTCACTTTCGCCAAATGGTTCTGCAGGCGACGACCTCAGCGGAAGTTTTCCTTACCCAAAAGTTACAGGACTTGCGGGCAAACCATTATCAAGTGATCCGTCTTCACCTGGACAGGTTGATGAGGACCACAATTTTAAAGAATTTACTACCCAGGAAAAAGGAGGAAGAATGATCGTACTAATAAACACTGCTTATTTCAATATGCAATTACCACGTTATGCACCTCAGTTTATGATATCGTATTGGCGCAGCGAGAATAACTCCCCATCACAAAATTTTAAAAAACAATTTGAAGAAAATTTTTCTGTAGAAAAATTAAAGGCAATGGTTGATAAATAAACCAAGTGTATAAAACATAATAAGATTTATATTTTTTTAATCATTTAAAATTAAACAATCATGAAAAAGTTATTATTTATTCTGCCTGTCTTTTTTTTCACTCTCGCTGTAAATGCCCAGCAAACCGAAGACGAAGTTTATGTAGGCAAAAAGTATGGAAACTTTAAAGGAACCGGTATCATAATACCTGACACTGACAGGAAAGCAAAACCTATAAATGGTGAACCGACAGTAACCGGCATAGTAGTAAAAGTTGGATGGTGCGAAGAAGATTGTTTAACGATTTTGGTGAAAAAAGATGACGGAACTACAGTAACAGTCGGAACAAAAGACTACGGTTTTAAAGTTTCCAAAAAAATTGTGGGTAGAAAAATTATTGTTGAAGGTAACGAACCCGCTTATTTTATCCGTGAAAGAAAGACTATCAAAAAAGATTATCAGAAAGACATTCAATTTGCAGCATCAGGTATTAAAGTTGTTAATTAATAAAGCGTAAAATCTCAGCATGAATTCCGGCACTCATGAGTTTTTCAAAACATTATTTTCACATCACACTGCAGGGGGTTTGAATTAAGATAGAAAGTATCAAAACCCCTACAACAATTAGGTGTGTTTAAAAAAGCTGATTAGAAAAATGACTATAGTTTATCTCTAAATAAGTATATGATAAAAACATTTTTATTCTTTCTTCTTTTTTCACTGATGCATCATTCCTCTTTTGCACAGCCACCCTGCAATGATGATATTATCATGAATATAAAAGGTAAATGGGTAAAGCGTCCTGATGCAAATATGAAAGCCGGTAACCAGGCACAGGTAACAAGTCGTATTGATAAAATGCAGAAGTTGTTACAGGCTGCTTACCCGGAGCCCAAAGGAATTGAAGCAGAGTGGTACCGCAGCATTTCAGGCAACGCTGAGGTAAAAGCAGGCCCGGTTCCTTTTGCACTCAATGCTCTTTTTCTTGCCTATTTCTGTAATTCCTACGAAAAAAAAATTGAACGGGGAGGTGAAACAGGCACCTGGTTCTATTTATGGGCAAACCAACTTAATAGTTGGTTTGCTGAGTACATCAAATATTATGTTATTCAAAAGCAACCGGTATACCTGTTGCAAAAAAGAATAGGTGAGCTAAGAGGATATCCTTTGTATGAAGGCAATTATAACCGAACTTCTAATACCGGCACAAGATATTCCAGGGCAATTATTTTAACCCGTACCGGCCAGACCCCTTATTTGCCTGTTACCAAAAAACAATTTTTGAAAGCGTTTTTAAATTATAACGAAAAGAAGAATTTAAAATTTATGACGGCCTTCGAAAAAAACATGACGGTTAAAACGGACGAAGAAGAAGAGGCCAATAAGAAAAAAAATTTAGAAATACTTGAACGGGTTACGCCACCCGACAAACTAGCCAGAGCCAAAGAGAATTTTCTTCGAAACTATGTTACATCCAGGCAAAGCAAAGAAACATCAATTGCCAAAATAAAAAAAAGTTATGAAGAAGATATGAAACCTGCTCGTGACCTATTAGCTGATAGTGTGAAACCTGAATTGGGACAACCCGCCATTTTAGATTTCGATAATCTGTTAGAATTTAAAGAATTTACTACAGAAGAAAAAGGTGGACGACAATTGGTGAGGCTAAACCCGGATTATTTTGATATGACCTTGCCAAAATATATTCCCCAATTATTAATTGTGTATTGGAGTTGGGACAAGGGAAAAGCTGAAGAAAATTTTAGAACTCAATTAGAGGCTAATTTAAATTTTAGCGCTTTAAAAGAAACGATAGATAAATAAAATGATCTTTTATATAAATAGTATTATCCTCTTTCAATCAAAAAAAATAAAATATTTTTTATGCTTAAAATAATACATCACGCTGTAAAAGTATTGCTGCTTTTAGTTATCAGCAGTAATTGTTTTTCCCAAACTGAAACATTTGACATTATAACCTATACACCACCTAAAGACTGGAAGAAGGATGCTAAACAGGGTGTAATAAATTATACAAATGTAAACACTACCGCAGGTACGTTTTGTGTAATTGCCATTTATGCCAGTTCTGCAAGCACAGGAGATGCCCAAAAAGATTTTAACAGGGACTGGAAACAATTGGTAGCAACGCCTTACAAAGCAGAAGAAAATCCAAAAACAGAAACAGAATCCACTCCCGAAGGATGGAAAGTAGTAACAGGATCAGCGCCTGTAAAGCAGGATGGGATTGACCTGTACATCCTGTTAACCGTAATAACCGGTTATGGAAAAACCCTAAGTATACGGACATCCCTTAACGACCAATCATATATAGCCCAAATAGATGCTTTATTTAAATCCATGGAACTGGATAAAACAAAAACAACAACAGTGAATAACAACAATAATGCAACGTTGCAAACAAATGGAGGTACCGGAAAGTTTGGTTTAATGATGTACTCAAAACCTGCGGGATGGAGTGAACAAATATTTAGTGATGGTGTAGTTTTTAAACCTTCAGACTTACCGGCAGGTGACTTGTTAGCTATGCAAATTATGCAGCCACTTAATTTTTCGGGCAGCCTGGAGCAAGCCCTGGCACAAAGTTTTGCTGAAGCTACCGCTATGTATAATGGTTCAAGTATGGTACAGTCTGATGGAGCTTATGGAAAAAACGCTCCACAAAAATCATTTAATGGGTGGGAATATATCCGTGGCAAAGGCGGCATACAGGTGGCTGGTGGTAGTGAACGTGGGCTTGAATTATTTGTCGTTAAAATCAACAATCGTTTTGAACGTATTGCCATTTTGGAATCAAGAAATTATTGTGGCGGCGTATCAAGATACTATGCATCCGACAGGATAAGTTATCGCAATGGCATTGAAAATCTTTTATACTCATTAAAATTTTCAGATTTTAATGCGTCTGTTTTGCAGTCCGGTTCTGTAAATGGAAGTGGCATCACCGGCGTTTGGGAAGGTACTATCCAGGGAACGGGAGCGGCAACGGGTGTGAGATTAGAAGTATTCTCACCCATTTTCTTTGATAACGGGCAGGTATATTTCGGCAATAAATTTCCTACCGAAGGATTGGATGAATTGAATAGCCGCATACCACCGGAACTATATCCGCGTAATTGGGGCACTTATACATTTAGTAATGGAAGCGGAGTTTTACAAATGCCTTTTGCCAACATTCCTTTCAGAATACAAGGTGATAAACTGATCGTTACTAAAAATCAAAGAGATTGGCCATTTTATAAATTAAACCCGGTTGACGGTGCAAAATTTAATGGCACTTATAAGATGAGTGAATCGTATGAAATAATTCCTGTAATCAGTTTTACATCTGATGGAAGCTTTACCGATAAGGGTGTTATCAGGACGTTGGGGCATGATGGTACCACTTGTATAAACGAAGGGTATGTTCCCGGATCAGGTACGTACGAAGTAAAAAACTATACAGTTATTTTTAAATATACCGATGGAAGAAAAATAAAGATCGCTTTCCTCGGAACAGACTATGATAAAAACAATATTTCACCGCCGGTATTGCGAATGAGTTTCAATGAAGACCCGATGACCCGGCAATAAAAACCCAGTACAAAAAAAATTAAAACTACAACAATATGAAAAAGCAACTTTCAAATTTAAAAGGTTTAATCACCTTACTTTCTTTTGTATTTATCAGTTCGGCAATCGCACAAAGAGAAAAAGGGGAGTCTCTTATTACTCAGGATCAAATAAATAAAATTACTGAACTGGTAAAGCCTTTAAAAGATCAATTGGAAAAACAATTAAGCGAAGATGAAACCTACCAGGCTTACGTAAAAGACATCACGGAACTTAATGAAACTAAAAATTTTGAAGAAAAGAGTTCAATGGCTTCAAAAATCAATGAAAAGTATGCAGAGTATTTCCAAAAAGCATGGTCGTCAGCAAACGTTGACGAGAGAGCTTATCAATCAAGAATAAGACGGCTTTTTCCTGATGATCTTAGCAAGCTAATTACGTTTGAACCCTTCCTTGTTTTTACATTGAGTGTTTCCACCACTACTGCTACACCCCCGCCGGCAGAACCACCACCCCCGGATAAATGCCTTGACATTTGCACTATGGCAGCAGGCGAAATTGATGGCACATCAGGTTTAATTGCCGGCGCTGGCGGAAGCTATGGTAACTGCTTTTTAAGAACCAATGCATGGTCGGCAGTTTTTGGGGGGAACCAGGTAATCTTTGGTTATTTAAGAAATAATATTACTATACCCGGCACACTTCCCAACGACTCACGCAAGCTGCGTGTTAAAAAAAGTTGGGAGTTAACACAAGAGGCAACAACGTTTGCCGTATTGGGTGGTGGATATGCGGAAACAAGAGCAAGAACATTTAAATCATCGGAGTATATGCTTGTTTATTCGCCTGTAGTTTTTGGAAGTCATCAAATTAGAAAAAAAACAATGAGCGAAGAATATGTACTGGAGAAAAAAGATGTTGCCTTATCAATATTCAAAACCAATGCACAAACGTTTTCTGCATTTGTAAGCGGCAACTGGTGTTTCTCTGAATGCGCTTCTATCAAATGGAGCATTTGCGAGGAGAAATAAAAATTGTTTTCCTGGCAACGGACTATAATAAAAACAATACTTCACCGCGGTATTACGCATGAGTTTTAATGAAGACCCTATGACCAGACAATAATCACAATCAAAAAAATAACATGAAAAAAATAATTGTTTTTACATTTTTGTTTGTTACAGTAAATGTATTTGCGCAAAATATTCCTGTTGATGATACTACCGCTAAGCCTGCCATTACAGCTATTGGAAAGCCGGATGGAGAAAAAATTGAAATGAAAATTGGAAAAGATGGTGGCAGCATTTCTTCATCAGATGGAAAAGTAACGCTGGTTTTTCCTAAAGGCGCTCTTTCAAAAAAAACAAACATCAGCATTCAACCAGTAACCAATTTAGCGCCTAATGGAAATGGTAAGGCTTACCAGATGGAGCCTTCCGGAACTCATTTTGAACAACCTGCAACACTAATTTTTCATTATACCGATGAAGAATCAAAAGACAGCATGCAATACCTAATGAGTATTGCCATGCAGGATAATACTGGTAAATGGTATCAGCTAAAAAAAATTTCCCTGGATTCAGGGGCCAAAACAATCAGCGGGAATATTAAACACTTTAGCGCTTATGTAAATTTTAGCAAAGCCAAAATTGATCCTGCTTCTGCCAGGGTAAAAGTAAATGGAAGTAAAAGACTAAAAATAATTGGTGCATTTTCAGACGATACGGATGAAGATGAAGAATTAGCCCCTTTGGTAATAGAGTATCCTGCAATGAAATGGAGTGTAAATGGAATTCCCAATGGCAATAGTGCTGTAGGGGTTATTTCTGCTTCGCATGGAGGCTCAGCTATTTTTCAGGCACCTGCACAAATTCCTGCACAAAACCCTGTAGCCGTTACTGTTCAACCTGAGCATTCTTCTGCATTTAATAATAGGTATCGGGTAAGCAGATTAGTTAGCAACATCACTATTTATGATGGAGACTATGAAGTAAAAATGATAAGCACCATGAATGGAAGCGCCGGAAGCCAGTTGGGTGCTGTAAAATATAAAGATTATGGCAGCTTTATAATATCCTTAAATGAGAACAAAGCAAAAGTAACTGAGGTAGTAAATAAAAATGCCGAGTTCACATATATTGGTAAATGCGCTATTGTTCAATTAAAGCCCGGGCAGGGCAACATAAATATTATTGGTGTGCAAGGTATAAGAGTAATTCCCGGTGCAACACCCAGAGACAATCCATGGGTAGAGATCTTTTTTGTACGATCACCAACAGTACTTCCTTTACTGCAGTTCACATGTCCTAACCTTAAAGGTGGAACATTTACAACAACTGCAGCACAGGCAAACGCTATTGGCTTTTCTATTCCTGCTTTCCCCATGAGTATAAAATTTGAAGCTAAAGAAGGTGAACAAACTATTTTAAAATTCGGCGAAGAAGGCGGAGAAATATATGCAAGGTTTACAGTTAAAAAAATAACGGATGAGTAATTATTCTAAAAGAATTTTATCTATTGCGAGGTTTAATGAAAACAAAAAAACTCGTATGAGAAAAATAATTCTTTTTATTTTTTTGTTTGTTACAGTAAATGCGTCGGCGCAAAATAATCCTGCTGAAGATACAACCGCTAAGCCAGCCATTACAGCAATTGGAAAACCAGATGGAGAAAAAACTGAAATGAAGATCGGTAAAGATGGAGGCAGCATCACTTCCTCAGATGGAAAAATAAAATTAATAATCCCTGCAGGTGCAGTATCAAAAAAAACAACTTTCAGCATTCAGCCCACTACCAACCTGATGCCGAATGGAAATGGAAAGACCTATCAAATGGAACCTTCGGGTATTATTTTCCAGATGCCTTTACAAATTATTTTTTATTACTCTGATGCTGAAACAAAAGGCAATTCGCCTGAACTGTTATCCATTGCCATGCAGGATGATAAAGGACAATGGTTAGCGCCAAATAAAATAACAACAGATACGATTGCAAAAACACTTACAGCAGAGGTACTGCACTTTTCTTCGTATGTAATATATGAGCTTGCTGAAATTATCCCGGCTTCTGCAAGAGTAAAAGTAAATGGAAGCCTGAGATTATGGATAACCAGTGTAGTTCATTATACAGGAGGAGAAAGTCATACCTATGTAAATGGTATCGAAGTACAACAACCTCTTAAAGTAAAGACGGGTTCGGCTGAAGTATGGAAGGTAAACGGAATTGAAAAAGGTAACAGCGATGTCGGGATTATTTCTGCTTCACAAGATTACACAGCTATTTTTCAGGCCCCGGCAAAAGTGCCATCGCAAAACCCGGTAGCTGTTACTGTTCAGGAAAACCTTTCTGAAGAGTATGCTGTTCCATTTAGGCGTACCCATAATATATACACATTAGTGAGCAACATAACTGTTTATGATGGTGACTACGAAGTAAAAATGGAATCGGTAATAATTGCAGGTTCACCTGAAACATGGGGTGGTATTGCAACCCACAGAGACGAAGGGAGTTTTATTGTGTCGTTACAAAAAGATAATCCTGCTTTGATAAACATAAAAAATCAAATGGAAATAATGACGGATAACTGTAAGAATACTCTTTTAAACCCGAACTCTAATACAGGATTATTACATGTGGCAGGTGCAAAACAAATTAAAGTAACGCCGGCAAATCTACCCGGTCAGCCATACCCGGTTGTGGAAATTTGGTTTGTACCATTCCGAATGGAATTTTCCAAAGTCAGCTATAACTGCCCACCACCTAAGGGCTATACTACTATTTGGGGAAATGCTGAAGGTAACACTTCTGCAATGCCGGCACTGGGCTATGCATTTCCGCAGTATTTAAAATTTATTGCCCGGGATGGGGAACAAATTATTATAGAGAGTCCAAAAGATTCAGATGAGGGTTATTTAAAAGTATGGGTAAAGAAATTAAAAGAAGAATGAATTGTCTCACCTTTTCAGGTGATTCTCTTAAATACAGGCAGAATCACTGTTTCGGGGGAGAGAAAGGAACTGGCATTCAATTATTTTTGATCTATAAAATTCATCTCTTAATAACTTTTTTAAAATAAAAAAATTACGATGAAAAAAATTCCGGGTTTAATTCTGTTCTGCATGTTTACTATATTTTGTTTGCTAACCATTACGCTTCAGGCGCAAAGAAAAAAAGGAACCAGGTACGATACTATTATTGTAAAGCATGTAACAAAACCTGCAAAAAAACCAATTGAAAAACAAGAAATTATTTTACCTGTACCTGAGTTTATCAACCAGCCATATTATTTTGATAGAGATGGTAACCGCCTTATCAAATTAGAAAATGCAAATGCCCTATTGGTTACTAAAAAGAAAACGCTGGGACTTAAAGGGGCTAAACAATTTCTGAGTATGGAAGCTCCGTCTTCCAAAATACGTTTCACTGCAAAAAAAGATATTGTTTTTTTTATTAAAACGAGTGGGGATGTAATTGATATTACTTCCTACATCAAACTTTACCTGTTTGTTCCTGCTGATCAAAAACGGGAAGTTACCATCAACGCTAAGGAAGGTTTGTTTAATGATAAAGATGAAGCAAAGGGAAAGCTTATCAACTTTAGTGTAAAAATGATTTCAAAAGACAACTACATGATACAATTGCCTGACCAATTAGAAGCCGGAGAATATGGCTTTGTGTGGGTAAAAAATATGGAACTGAAAGAGTTTACTGTTTTCGCTTTTGGTATAGACTGGAAAAACAGCAATTAATGCCGGCTTATTTTTTTATAAAAAATAAACTTTAATTATTTCACTTTTTAAAAAATTTTGTATGAAAAAGACAATCCTTTTTTTTCTCCTTTTTTCTCCTTTTTTTGTTGCTGCACAAATTGGTATAAAAGCAGGGCTCAACTTTGCTAATGTATCTAAAGCCTCTTCCATTAACAGCACAAGTAAGTCGGGGTTTCTTGTCGGATTATTTTTAGCTACACCAGGCAAAAAAATTATCGGTTCCAAAACAGAATTGCAATTCTCACGCCAGGGTTATGATTATAAAACAAGTACCAATACAGGCAATGTAAAACTTGATTATCTTTTGCAAACCCAACTGATGTGTATTAACATTACAAAATTTGTGCAATTACAATTTGGTGCCCAAACGGCTATCCTGATAAGCGCCAATGCCGATAGCACAAAGAATAGTAGCGGGGCCGGTGGTTCTTACAGCAAGATCATGGATTTTTACAATAGGTTTGATTATGGTTATGCTCTGGGAGCAGAAATTCATCCATTTAAAGGTCTGCTGATCGGTGCCAGATACAATGTAAGTTTAGCCAAAGTGTACAAAGACCTTCAAAGTTTTCAGCGTCCTTCTTTTACAAGTGCTGATGCAAAAAATAATATAGTGCAGTTGTTTGCAGGATGGAGATTTGGGAAATAAAACTAAAAATTAATTGATTAATAAATAATGCGATCATGAAAAAAAACTTGTTTTTTATTGCCCTGTTTTTTAACGTTGTTCCTGTCTTATTAGCACAGCCAAATAAAATAAAATACCCTGAACCTGAATTCAGCAAAGAAGTATATTTTTTGAAAAGCGACAGTCTTGTTTCAGTTGTGCGGCTTGAAAAAGCAAGTGGTAAAATGGATTCAAAAACAAAGATGGGCGGTTTGGGTGGCTCAGAAAGCGGGTATTCATGGGAAGGTTCCAAATCAACAGTGCGTTTGAGTAACAGAAATAATCTTTCATTTGTTTTCTCTACCGGCGCTTCTGCACCGTCCTCATCTTCCTCGCAGGATTCGATGATGCGTGCAAATGGTATGGATCCTGCTATGATGCAGAACCCAATGAGTAGTTTGACTGACCCTTCCAGCACTATCACTTTATATAAGGCAGAATCCGGTAGCGGCAAAAGAAAGATACTTATGATGAAAACTCCTGGGGCAATGCCATTTGGCAGTAAAAAAACGCAATCAAGTGATAAGTTTACTTTCAGCGTTAAAAAAATAAGAGAAGGCTACTGGGAACTGGTTATTGATAAATCACTCCCTAAAGGTGAATATGCTTTTACCATGATGGGTATGGGCATGGCCAATATGGATGGAAGTACAACGCTGTTTGCTTTTGGAGTGGATTGATTCAGGATTTTTCCAATGCCTGTAAGATATCATTAAGGATATCATCAACATATTCTAATCCTACAGAAATACGAATGAGGCCGGGTGTAATATTTACTTCTAACCTTTCTTCTTCTGTAAGCTTACCATGTGTTGTGCTTGCGGGGTGAGATGCAATACTTCTTGTATCGCCTAAGTTAGCGGTGAGAGATAACATTTGTAAACTATTCAAAAAAATTCTGCCACTATCCAGTCCTCCTTTCAATTCAAAACAAACAATGCCTCCGCCATTTTTCATTTGCTTAACTGCGATATCGTATTGCGGGTGGCTTTTTAAATATGGATATTTTAACCATGATATTTTTGGATGTGTTTCCAATGCAGTTGCAATCTGCAAAGCATTTTTTGCATGGCGCTCCATGCGTACATCTAATGTTTCCAAACTCTTGCTTAGTATCCATGCATTAAACGGAGACAAGGCCGGGCCTGTGTTTCGTACGAATAAATAAATGTCGTTGATCAATTTTTTATCACCAACTATCACACCTCCCAATACTCTTCCCTGTCCATCAATCCATTTGGTTGCCGAATGCAAAACAAGGTGTGCGCCAAAATCAACAGGCCGCTGGTTTAATGGTGTGGCAAAACAGTTATCTACATTTAAAATAAGGTTATGTTTTTTTGCAAGAGCAGAAACAAATTCAAGATCAATTATATCAAGCCCGGGATTGGTAGGCGTTTCTAAGTAAATCATTTTTGTATTTGGCCGGATAGCGGCTTCCCATTCTTCCGGTTTATCTGCACTTACATAACTGCATTCAATGCCATAATTAGGTAAATATTTTTTTATGATATTATGCGTACTTCCAAAAACTGCATTACATGATAGCAGGTGATCGCCTTTTTTTAGCAGCGCCATAAATGTTGCAAACACAGCGCTCATGCCTGTTGCAGTTGCTACACCGGCTTCCGCACCTTCCAGCGCAACCATTTTATTTATAAACTCAGTAACTGATGGATTAGTAAACCTGCTATAAATATTATCATCTGTTTCATCAGCAAATGCAGCTCTCATTTCTTCTGCAGTATCAAAACAAAAACTGCTGGTTAAAAATAAAGGCGTAGAATGTTCGCCTTCGCTGCTGCGCTTTGTTTGTGTTCTTATTGCTTTTGTAATAGGGTGTAACGCCATTGATATTTATTATTGAATTTATTATTGAATATTTGTTATTGAATATTTGTTAATTTATTGATTGCCTATCAACCATTGCCCATTGCTTATTGACTATTGCCTATTGCCTATTGCCTATTGACGATCACATTCCATGTTATCTTAGTACCTGAACGCCGTAATGTTTCTGCAACAGAACAATATTTTGTTATAGATAAGGCACAGGCTCTTTCTGCTTTTTCCTGTTCAATATTTCCTTTCAATTCAAAATCAATATGAACAGATTTCCATAAGGATGGCTCTTTTCCTTTTTCTCTTTCTCCATGTATCTTCATTGAAAATTCTTCAACGGTAAGCCGTTGTTTTTTTAAGATAGAAACAATATCAATGCCGCTGCATCCACCTAAACCTGCAAGCAATGATTGCATAGGCCGGAAACCAAAATTGATGCCACCTGTTTCATCACTTGTATCCAATCGTATAACATGCCCGTTGGCATCAGTAGCTTCAAATCCAAAATCTCCTGTTTTTCTTTTAAGATCTATTGTGTTCATTGTGATAAATTTTGTTACAAAGGTATTAAAGCCTGCATTATTATTTACTTATCAGATCGCCTAATACCCGCCACAGCGTTATAAAACTTGTTATAATAACTATTGAGCCAACTCCGATAAACATAGTTTTGATAGGCAATTTTCCTACAAGTCTTGCTGCCAATGGCGCTGCAAGAAGCCCACCGATGATAAGACCTGCAATATCAGTAAGCGGCAAACTTTTTAGAAAAATGAAAAACGTTATTGAACTTGCCAGCACAACAAAAAATTCTGCAAGACAAACTGAGCCTATCACATACCGCGGACTTTTTCTTTTTGAAATTAATGTACTGGTGACTAAAGCTCCCCAACCACCACCTGCAAACGCATCCATAAAACCTCCTGCTGATGCCAAGATCCCGGCACGTTTTATTTTATCCTGTGTTTTATATTTTCTGAACGCCTTGCGCAAAATAAAATAACCAAGATATGCTGTATAAATTGAAAGTGGTATGCGCACATAAGAGGAATATTTTTGACCAAAGTATGCTAGGGTGGCACCGATGATTGCACCAACAACACCGGGGATGACCAATGCTTTAAATAATTTTTTATTGATATTACCAAAGCGGTGATGACTATATCCTGATACACCACTGGAAAAAACTCTTGCCGAATGCACTCTGCTGCTGACTATCGCCGGGTTTACACCATTTGCTAAAAGAAACGTTGTTGAAATAGTTCCATAACCCATTCCTAATGAACCATCAACCATTTGCGCAATGAAGCCTGTTATAAACATTATTAAAAAAGAGGTGGTATCAATATATCGCGGGATAGTTTTTATACTTTCTGAAATTTTTTCAAAGGGAACATAAGATAATATTCCATGTCCTAAGATCATAAAACAAAATGCCAGCAAACACCACATAACTATCTTAGGCCATTTCTTTTGCTCGGGAATAGTTGAGCTTTGTAAGGTTATTTGTTTTGCAACAAGCGTTTTTGTTATGTCATTAAGCTGTTTAACTTTTTCAGAAAAATCACCATTCATTCCCTGCCGTATGGTTTGCATATTATTCAACACACCTTCCATCTCATCAGGTATCATGTTAGTGATAACTTCTTTTAAACGTTTTGCAATGGTGGGTGATTTGCCATTAGTGGAAATAGCGATCTTGAGATTACCTTTTCTTACTACAGAGCTTAAATAAAAATCACATAGTTCAGGCTTGTCGGCTACGTTTACAAGTTTGCCTTTCTTATGTGCATCATCTCTTATTTGTTCACTGGTTTTTAAATTGTTTACGGCCGCAATAATTAAGTCTGCATTCTCCAGGTCGCTGATGGAGTAAGGTCTTTGCTCAATTAAAATATTTGAATACTTTTTTGCTATTTCATAGATCTTTTCATGAATAGTAACTGATACAAGACGTATAAAAGTAGCAGGAGAGTTTTGGATAACAGCCTGCATTTTTTCCAATGCCACATTGCCTCCACCTATTATCAACAGTTGAAGATCTTCCAGCTTTAAGAAAACCGGAAATAAATTATTCCCATTATCTGTTATTATATTTTGTTGTTCCTCTACCATTTGATATTTTATTTTTACTGCTTATTTTTTTTGAAATTAAATTGCTGGTAAATGTTTAACCGCAACACATTTTCATTTTCAAGAACGGATGTATTGCTGTGCCACTGAAATATTTTAAGATACTGAAATTGTAAACTTGTGCGATCAGCCAATTTATAATTTACGCCTGCAAAAATCCTATCCTGGTCAAAAAAACGGTTAGTATTTATAAAACGTGGATTAATCATTACTTCATTACCCATTAACGCTTTCAGTTTTTCCTGTAACGGAAATTGCACATCAAAGCGATACCGGAGTCGAAAGGTATATTGGTAAGTCTTGGTAAGATTATTATTTATCAACTGCTGAAGAAACCGTTGTTCTGTTCTGATGCGCTGTGTAAAATTTATTTTATTTAATTTAACCTGGTAAGAAATTTCCTGCCATGGTCGCCATTCATTCTTTAAAAACAATTGCTTCTCTACATACTGTGCATTTTTAAAAAATGCTAAACCACCTGTAGCTGCAATATGATCATTAAAACTATAATTCAATCCTGAGCGCACTAAAAGCTGCGACCATTTCTCTGCCCAATCTCTAGTTCGCAATTGCGCATCACTTACTAAAGACCATTTTTTATTAAAACGAACTGTATTATAATATCCGGTCCAAAGCATATTGGTATGGTCTGTTTTGTGCTGCGCATTTAATGCAAGAGGCAAAAGCAGAATAATAAAAACCATATGTTGCCTTGTAATCATTTTCAATTAAAATATTTTCTTAATGAATAATCGCCAAAAGATTCATTCGCATTTCTTTCATTTTTAAAATCAAAAAAGAATCTATCAAGCTCTGTAAGAATTTCATGCTCATCAAGACTTTCCTTGTAAATCTTATTCAACCGCATTCCTTCATTATCTCCACCCAAATGCAAATTGTATTTGCCCGGCCCGGTTCCTACAAAACCAATTTCTGCAATGTAACTTCTTGCACAACCGTTAGGGCAGCCGGTCATTCTTATAATAATATCTTCATCACTTAATTCATGTTGATCCAACAAATTTTCAATCTTAGAAATCAAAGAAGGAAGATAACGCTGAGCCTCAGCCAATGCCAGCGGGCAAGTTGGAAATGCCACACAAGCCATCGAATTTTTACGAACCAAAGATGTGCCATCAGTGTGTTCAATAATTTTAAAATCATTAAGAATTTTATTGATCGTTTCTTTATCTTCTTCTTTTATATCGCTAATAATTACATTTTGATTTGCAGTAAAACGGAAAGTTACTTTGCCGGTTTTTGCCACTTCAAGTAATGCAGATTTTAAAGCAACTCTTTCATCATCCAGCACTCTGCCGTTCTCAGTAAAAATTGTATAATACCAAAGCCCATCCTGGTTTTGCTCCCATCCGAAATAATCTTTACGGCTGGTGAATGTGAATGGCTTTGCTTCCTCCAACTTAAAACCTACACGCTTCTCGACTTCACTTTTGTACCAATCAATTCCTAACCTGTCAAGGGTATATTTTAACCGTGCAAGTTTCCTGTCGCTGCGGTTTCCATAATCTCTTTGAACGGTTAGTATCTCGTAAATGGCTTTCAACGTTTTCTCTTCACTGTCAACAAAACCAATCACTGTTGCGAGCCTTGCATATGTTTCAGCGTTACCGTGAGTGGTTGATAATCCACCACCGATGGCAATATTAAAGCCCGATAATTTTTCATTTTCAATAATGGCGATCAGCCCAATATCATTTCCAAAAACATCTATATCATTGTTTGGCGGAATGGCGATGGCAATTTTAAATTTACGGGGCATGTACCTGTCCTGGTAAAGGGGATCTTCTTCATCTTTCTTATCAATAATTTTTTCTTCATCAAGCCATATCTCATAATACGCTTTTGTTTTAGGCATCAGAATCTCACTTATCTTTCCTGCGTAAGAAAAAATTTGCTGATGAATGGGAGATTGTTTCGGATTAGAACTGCATAAAACATTCCGGTTAATATCCCCGCAGGTAGCGATGGAATCAAGCTTTGCAGCATTGAATGCTTTTATTGTTGGTTTTATTTTCGATTTAAAAATGCCATGTAGTTGTATCGTTTGTCTTGTTGTAATTTTTATAACCCCGGTAGAATTTTCTCCTGCGATCTCCTGCATTGCTATCCATTGTTCAGGCAATAAAAAACCACCCGGCAAGCGTAAGCGAATCATAAAACTATACAGCCTGTCAAGTTTTTTTTCTGCTCTTTCTTCACGACGGTCACGGTCGTCCTGCTGGTACATGCCATGAAATTTTATCAGCGCCTGGTCATCTTCACGAATGGCACCGGTAAGTTCATCGCTCAAACTTTCTTTGATAGTTCCACGCAAACCGTCACTGTTTATTTTTATTTTTTCGATTGATGATAAGCCCCCTGTCCCCCGAAGGGGGAACTCAGGTTTATTGTCCACTTGTTTATTAAAACTATTTTCCATTTTTTAATTATTACTCTTCATATAAAAACTTTTTTAAATCCTTTTCTTAATTAAGGTGTTATGTTAATCAAGAAAACTTTCATTCTGAGTTTCCCCTTCAGGGGATAGGGGGCTTTAATACACATCCTTAGAATATCTTCCTCCATCTTTCAACTCATCAAAATATTTCTTCGCTTCTTCTTTTGATTTATTTCCATACTCCTCAATAATTTGGAGCAACGTATTTTCAACCAGTACACTCATCGGATCTTTTTGTCCGCACACATATACATAAGCGCCTTGTTCGATCCAGTCATACAATTCAGCAGCATATTCCAACATTTTATGATGAACAAAAACTCTTTCTTCCCGGTCATGAGAAAAAGCAACATTTACTTTTGTAAGCACGCCAATGTCGCTCCAGTTCTGTATTTCGGTTTGGTAAAGAAAATCGGTTGCAAAATATTGTTCACCAAAAAACAACCAGTTTTTTCCTGATGCACCTTTCGAATCTCTCTCTGAAAGAAACGAACGGAACGCAGCAATCCCGGTTCCCGGGCCGATCATAATTATATCCTTATCATCAGCAGGCAATCTGAAACGTTTATTTTTCTGAACAAAAAATTTAAGTTTATTATCAATTTTTATTTCACCTAAATATTCTGAACACAAACCAAATTTTAATTCATCATTCACATGAAATTCATCTTTCTCAACTGTAAGATGAACTTCTCCACTATGCGCTTCAGGTGAAGAGGTAATTGTATAAAGCCTCGGAGCAATTGGATTGAGAAGAGTTAATACTTCTTCAAATTGTGTACTATCTTTTACCGGATAAACTTTCAAAAGATTTGTAAGATCAATCTTGCCATCAGGTATTTGATGACCAACCAATGCTGCATATTTTTTTACAACAGAAGGAGCAATTTGTATAATGTTTACTCTCTTTTTCAACAGTCCAAAAACAGTGAACCATTCATCTCTGTATTCAATTTCTTTATTCCTGTCAATTCCTGATAATGCTATTACTTCTTCAACAACAGCATTTAAATTTTCAGGAACAATTCCTATAGAATCACCCGGTTCATATTCAGGCTCATCAACCACAAGCTCAATGTGAAAAATTTCTTTGTTTGAACCTTTATCATTCAGATTAATATTTGACAACACAGAACCAGTATATGATTTTTTAGTTGTAGTTTTTTTTACTTCTGCAGGCGCAGCAGTAGTAACAATTTCTGTTTGAGAAGAAGTACTCAATGTTTGAAAAACTTTTTCCACCCACTGATTTACGTCTTCATCAAATTCAAGATCGCATTTTCTTAGTGGTGCAATCCGGTTACCGCCAAGCCTGTTTAGTTGTTCATCTATATCTTCTCCGGTTTTACAAAACAAAGGGTAGGAAGTATCTCCCAATGCAAGTACACTGTATTTTAATTTATCAAACCTGAAACCGTTATTATGTATATGATCGTAAAATTTTTTAGTGGCAGCAGGTGGTTCGCCATCACCGTGAGTGCTGACTACAGTAAAAAAATATTCTTCTTTGGTAAGATCGTTTAAGCGGTACTGGTCAAGACTTACAAGCTTTACATTAATTCCGCTCTTCTTTGCTTTTGTGGCAAAATCGGTGGCTATTTTTTTTGAGTTACCTGTTTCAGTTCCGTAAGTGATGGTTATTTTATTAACTGCCGGTTTTAAAACAAAGGCTTCATTTTTTTCAGAAGTTTTTGATACAACACCATTAAGGTAACTTTTCACCCAGGTGAGTTCATCATCGGATAATCCCTTTAAAAAATCTTCAAATATTTTTAATTTATGCTCTGCTAACATGTTTTTTATTTTGATTATTAGCAATGGCAATGATCGGGCTCGTCATAGGTTTAAAATAATATCCGCTGCTGTTGCTGTTTGCAAGCCATGCAAACTCTTTGTGAAGCGATACAACTTTTCCTATGATTACAAGCGATGGTGAAATGAATGGTTGATCTTTTAATTTTTTATCATACTCATACAAATTGCAGGTATGCACTTTTTGCAATGGCGTAGTTGCCTGCTCAATTACTGCAAGCAATTTATCGCTGGCAATATTATTTGCCGTAAGTTTTTGTACAACTATATCTAATGTTTCTGATGACATATAAAATATTAATGTATCATCCGTATTCGCCAACTCCTTCCAATATTCTTCCGTAACAATATCAGATTTGTAGTACGTTAAAAACCTTACTGCTGTTGAGTATCCTCTTGCTGTAAGCGGAATACCTGCCGTTGCAGCCGCACCTAAAGCTGCCGTAACTCCCGGTACAATCTCATAAGGAATATTATTTGCCACAAGGGTTTCTAATTCATCCATGATATTGGAAAAAATAGAAACGTCTCCACCTTTTAAACGCACCACCAATTTGTTTTGCAAAGCATATTCAACTATCAGTTCATTGATCGTTTTTTGTGGTGTTGAAATTCCCCGCCGGCATTGTTTTCCAACACGGATTATTTCTGCATCTTTTTTAACATACGTATTTAAAATTTCTTCACTCACCAGGCGGTCAGTTAATACAACATCAGCCAATTGAAGGTAGCGTGCAACCTTCACAGTAATTAGTTCCGGATCACCCGGGCCTGCACCTGCAAGAATTACTTTGCCTTTTTGTATGTTGTTATTTAAATTCATTTTGTTTTTTTTCGTGAAAAGTGAGACGACAAACGTGAAAATAAAATTCACTTTATAGTTTCCTCTCACGTTTCACCTTTCACGTTTCACGTTATTGAATCATACAAGCCCCCACCGTAACACAGCTTGTTTCATCAATCAAAATAGCTCCACCGTTTTGTCTTAATTTTTTATAAGAATCAAATGCAATTGGTGAGGCAGTTTTAATTGTTGCTTTTATAATATCATTCAACTCCGCTTTCTCCAGCGAATAATTTTTTTGCAACGTGTTTACATCCAACTTGTATTCAATATCCTTCACAACACTTTTTACAACACGGCTGTTTATCTGGAAAAAATATTTATTACCCGGCACTAATGGTTTATTTCCCATCCAGCAAAGCAGTACTTCAAATTCATTTTCAGTTGCAGGTTGATTATCGCGGTGAACAATCATATCGCCACGGCTTACATCAATATTATCTTCAAGGTGCAGCACAACACTTTGCAATGCGTATGCTTCATCAACTTCTTCGCCGCCAATTTCAATGGCTTTAATGGTTGTTTCAATTCCCGAAGGTTGAACAATAACTTTATCTCCTTTCTTATAAATACCACTGATCACCTTACCTGCATAACCTCGGTAATCGTGTAGCTTTAAGGCTTGTGGACGAATAATATATTGAACAGAAAACCTTGCATCTGTAAGATTAATATCAGAGTCCAGTTCAATATTTTCCAGGTGGTGCAAAAGAGATTCACCATTATACCATGAAAAATTTTCTGATTTATCAACAATGTTGTCGCCATCCAAAGCACTGATAGGAATATATTTTACATCTTTTAATCCAAGTGACCTGGCCACTTTTTCAAAATCAATTACAATGTTGTTGTAAACATCTTCAGAATAATTTACCAGGTCCATTTTATTTATTGCTACAACAACATGCGGAATATTGAGCAACGAAGTAATGATAGAATGACGGCGGGTTTGTTCAACCACGCCATTTCTTGCGTCCACTAAAATGATTGCCAGCTCTGAGTTTGATGCACCCGTGACCATGTTACGGGTGTACTGAATATGCCCCGGTGCATCCGCAATAATAAACTTACGTTTTGGTGTTGAAAAATATTTATATGCAACGTCAATCGTAATGCCCTGCTCTCTTTCAGCCCGCAAGCCATCAGTAAGCAAAGCAAGATCAATCTCGCCGTCTTCTTTATTCTTACTTTGTTTTTCAATTGCTTCCAGTTGATCGATCAGGATCGATTTACTGTCGTACAATAATCTGCCGATCAAAGTGCTTTTGCCATCATCCACACTGCCTGCTGTTATAAATCTTAAAATATCCATACCCCTGTCCCCTAAAGGGGAACTTAGTTTTGTATCAGTATTACATTGAGTGTAGTACTGATGGTTAAAAAATTAATTTCATTATACAAGAGCTACCTATTTCCCCTTTAGGGGTTAGGGGGCTAAAAATATCCTCCCTTCTTCCTGTCTTCCATCGCTGCTTCAGAAACCCTGTCATCAATTCTTGTTTCGCCTCTTTCACTTGTCTTTGTTGCAATAATTTCGTTGATTATATCGTCAATTTTTGTTGCGTTTGATTCCACTGCTGCTGTACAGGTCATATCACCAACGGTACGGTAACGCACTCTCTTTTTCAGAATCACATCAGTTGGCTCAAGCGTAATAAACTCCGAGACAGCGACCAGTTGCCCTTCATGCTTCAGCACTTCTCTTTCATGAGAAAAATAAATAGAAGGCAGATCAATTTTTTCGCTGCGTATATAATTCCATACATCAAGCTCAGTCCAGTTGCTTATCGGGAACGCTCTTACGTTTTCTCCCTTATGAATTTTTCCATTGTAAGTATTCCATAATTCCGGACGTTGAAGTTTTGGATTCCATTGACCAAACTCATCTCTCACAGAAAAAATTCTCTCTTTTGCTCTTGCTTTTTCTTCGTCTCTTCTTGCGCCACCAATTAATGCATCAAATTTAAATTCTTCAATAATATCCAGCAGAGTATAGGTTTGCAGCGCATTACGGCTTGCAAATTTTCCTTTCTGTTCAGTAAGATTTTTTTCTTTTATTGTGTCTTCAACTTTGCGTACTATTAATTTTTCCCCCAGTCTTTCAACCATCGCATCCCTGTAATTCAATGCTTCAGGAAAGTTGTGACCTGTATCAATATGTACCAATGGAAAAGGGAACTTACCCGGACGAAATGCTTTTAATGCAAGATGAACAAGCGTTATAGAATCTTTGCCCCCGCTAAACAACAATGCAGGACGCTCAAACTGGCCGGCCACTTCACGCATAATATGAATGGCTTCCGATTCTAATTGTCCTAAATAATCCAAATGATATTTCTTCATCTTTTAATTTTTATTAGTCAAAAAATTTAATCAACCACGTGAACATGCAAGCCACATTCTTTTTTTGTTGCATCTTCCCACCACCAGCGGCCGGCTCTAAAATCTTCTCCAGGTTTGATGGCTCTTGTGCATGGCGCACATCCAATACTTACAAAACCTTTATCGTGTAATGAATTATAGGGTATTTTATTTTCGCAGATATATTGCTTTACTTCTTCAAATGTCCAGTGAAGGAGTGGGTGATATTTTATAACATTATTGGTTTCATCCCATTCAACCTGCGGCATATTATTGCGATCAATGGAATGTTCAGCCCGTAAACCCGTTATCCAGACCGAGTTTCCTTTCAATGCTCTTTTTAACGGTTCTACTTTTCTAATGTAGCAGCAGCCTTTCCTGTTTTCTACAGATTCATAAAAAGAGTTAGGGCCTTTCTCTTCAACAAAGTTTTCGAGTGACGAGTGATCAGGATAAAAAGCTTTTATGTGTGTATTGTATTTTTCATTGGTAGCATTCCAAAGGGAATATGTTTCAGGAAAAAGCCTGCCTGTATCTAAAGTGAAAATGTTAATGGGTAAATTGTTCCGTAATATCTTATCAGCAATCAATTGATCCTCGTTACTAAAACTGCTTGAGAAGGTAACTTCATCTTTAAATGTATCTGATAAATATTTTAACATCTCATCAATGCTTAAAACATTTGCCTGAATTTTGATTTGAGACATTTTGTTTTTTATCGTGAGAAACATGTTATTAAATTTTTGCCGGCGATAAGAGAAATTGAAAAATAATGGCGGGGAATGGAAACGGTTGTGATAGTGTTAGTGTATTAGCAACAACAACACATACAATTGCAGGGAGTGCACATATACAGTATGGAAGAAAGAAACTTCATTTTATTTGTATATTTTGTTTCCGTTTAGCCAAAGATAAGCCGGACATTTTAAAAATCGCATGAAAAATCAAAGTGATTTTAGAATATGGAGGTACCGGAAAATTGTTGGGGAACGTAATTGGATTTGCTCTAAAACCTTTACCACATTGGTTATGATTATAAATATATTATGTTACCGATTGTAGAAGTAACACAAAATTGATTGCAAAGATCCATGTCTATATGGCAAGCGTAAGCTGTTCATCTTCTTTTTTATGCTGGAGTACAAACAAGCCGGTAATAGCAGTAGATAAAATAAAATAAGCTATCAATGCATAACTGATCCATGAAGAATATGCGCCGGACCCAAACCAATTTCCCAGCCGGTAAATGATGAATATGCCTAAAACATTTTTTATCACTTCCCAAAATATGGCAAACGTATTTCTATCCATCAGTTCAGTATAGGCATACACACTCAGGAACACAAAGCCGCCATACATATATATGTATGCGCCGTTTAGTTTGTTAATGTCGGCTATATTTCCAAACAGGTAACTGATAAAAAGTAATATCACAATCATCTGCACCCAGCTCCACACATTTAATGCTACAGAATATTTGGGGTTATACTTTTCAAAATTGTAAACGTCATCAATTTTATAAACGGGATATTTTTCTGCAACATCTGCGGGGCGGTAGCCAGTGGCTTTAAACCACAGCGCAAATTTATCTTTCCAATTATTTGTTCTCCACGCATCTTTCATCAACAGCCATACATGTTGAAAATTTATTTTGATGGGGTTCCATGTTCTTACAGGTCTTGTAATACCATATACCGGCGGGGTTTCTTTCAGTTCTTCCTGGTAAGTGCCAAACAGTTTATCCCAGATAATAAATATCTGTGAAAGATTTTTATCAAGATATTCTTTGTTGATGGCGTGATGCACACGGTGATGAGAAGGAGTTACAATAATATTTTCCAGAAATCCCATTTTATTTATATGCTGAGTATGATACCAGAATTGAGCAAACAATTGCACCGGCCCTACAATTGCAATTACTTCTGTAGGTACTCCCAGCAGGGCAGCGGGTAATAAAAGAAATGCGAATGGGTTAACGAACATTGACACACTTTGCCGCAGGGCACAGGCCAAATTAAATTCTTCGCTGCTGTGATGGATGATGTGCAGGTTCCAAAATAAATTTATATGATGGTTCCAACGGTGCACCCAGTAACCTGCAAAATCAATGCAGATAAAAGCAATTACATAAGTAAGCCACGTTGCGTGAATATGCCAGACAGCAACTTTGCTCACCAGCCAGCTATAAGCAATGATGGCAATACTAAGGCCCAGTACATCTTTGGTAACGTTGGTAACGCCACTGCTCAGGCTGCTAATCATATCCATATTGCGAAAAGTGTCTTTGCCTCTATACCATCCGTACCACTTTTCAAAAAGTACAAGTAACAAAAAAGCAGGCATCGCAAACAGCAATATCTTACCGTAAGTTTCCATATAACAATTATAAGCTATTCAAATTTACAAAAGGTAGATTCAGGTGCGTAATAAAAACATCAACAATTTAGATTCAAGGCAATAGTATGTCGTTTTATTTCTTTGATCTGATTTTTGCTTTTTCGAAATGAATTTGTACTCCTATTCCACTATTAATTATAGTTGACGTTGTAGGATAGGGGGCATTTTCTATAGTACGTTTATATCCCACCGTAAATTCCAATGCTACCTGGTTAGTTAAAAATATACTGGGACCGGCTGAAATGGCATAGCCGTTTGTTTTTACATTATAAGACCCCCCTTGTGAATTTTTGAATTTTGATGTACGATTAATATAACTGACATCTATAAATACATTCAGTTTTTTTGTTGCATGTAAAAAATAATATCTTAAAAAAGGCGAAATAGAAGTATATGTCTGGGTAAAATCATTGGGCACTTTTTGTCTATATGATTTAAAGTCAAATCTTAAACCACCCGCCAGATTATTAATAATAAAATAGCCAATGTTCGGTGAGATAAATATATCTGTGGTTTTGTAATTAACAACATTGGTGGCTTCGTTTTTATTAGATTCAAAACTTACATTCCCACCAATTAAAAATTGCCCTTTATTTATTTGAGCAATTCCATTTGTTGCCATTGAAACAAAAAGAGATAAGAGCGTTAGCAGTTTCATAAGTGATCAAGTTAGTTATTGAAGCAGTAAAGTAAAACTTAAATCCTTAATGGAATATTAATTTCTGAACAGGATAAAATGGCGTTTTAGTTTCTTGCAATTTGCGCAGGTAAATGTTTACGGCAAAGTTGTAGATTTAATATTTTTAAAACTAAAATGCGATATGAAAAAACAAAACTGGATCATTTGCTTTATTGTTATCCTTGCGGTTCATCTTGCAGGTATTGTATTCAACATTCAATTGCTGGAATATTTGATAAAGCCGATGATAGTTATTTGGCTGATGTTGTATTTTCTTTCTCAAACAATCAATATCAATTCCGGTTTGAAAAAATGGATACTGGCAGCATTGTTCTTTTCGTGGTCAGGAGATGTATTATTATTGTTTCAGCAAAACGATTCACTTTTCTTTTTACTTGGCTTATCTGCTTTTTTAATTGCGCATATTTTTTACATAGTTTTCTTTAACCGTGTAAGAGCAAATGAAAATGTACGTGGTAATGTTTTGCTCTTGCTGATCGTTGTGGTGTATTATGGATCATTGATAACTTTACTTTATTCACATCTTGGTGGTATGAAATTGCCGGTACTTGTTTATGGCATTGTTATCAGCTGTATGTTCATGCTGGCAATGCACATGCTGTTTATAAAAAATAAGATCGCCGGTAAATTGATGATGACGGGAGCTTTATTATTTGTGATGTCGGATTCGCTGCTTGCTGTAAATAAATTCTATCATCCGTTTGAAATAGCATCTGTGGTTATAATGATTACCTACGGATTGGCACAGCTTTTTATTGTTGAAGGGGCAATACAATATATTACACCGGCCATTAAGAAAGTTGATAAGAAATGATTTTACTGAATAGTCGTTTAAACTATAATCGCTATAATAAATATTTCTCATCAAACTCAATATCGTTTTCAATCAGCAACCGTTTATATTCATCATAAAATTTTTCAACCTTATGATGTTCTTTTTGTTTTTTAATGTAATTAATTATCATATCCTTCTCCCTGATTGAATAAGTAAATGCTCCATACCCATCCTGCCATCCTTCAAAGTCAGGAAACTTGCCACATTCTTTCATCCATAAACTGCTGGCTACCTTTATATCTTTTACATAATCACTAAGACAGACAGATGGATGCAGATCAGACATGATGTGAATATGATCTTCAATTCCATTGATGCGATACAGTTTGCAGTTTTTCTTTTTTATAATACCAGAAATGTATTTATATAATTCTTCATCATGCGCTCTTGCAAGTGTTGGCTTACGATGTTTTGTACCGAATACAATTTGATAAAAGATTTGTCGATAAGTGCTCATAATAATATGTTTTGATTGCAACATAATAATTCTATAGAACATCTCATAGCATGAATGCGTCAAGCCCAAAGGGCTTCAATCCCCATAACTCCGGGTGCAACCAGGAGTACAACAACTACACCAATGCCCTCAACCACGAAGTGGTTGAATTTTAGTGCTTCGATCAAAGTTATAGCAGTATCTTAATTGTGCATTTCACTTTCAACCCCTTCAGGGTTGAGCCTTGCTCAGTGCCCCATCCGCAGGCTGCACCTGCGGTCACTCACATTCAACCCCTTCGGGGTTGTAGTTCATCATTATGTTATGTCAGCTGGTTGCGCCAGCAGTTATTGATAGTAAAGCCCATCGGGCTAATTTTTTTCTCTTGGGCAAAAACATTTTACAGGTAAAAGTTTTATGCAGGCTATTTAATCCGATGGTTACCGGATCAAAATTTTTTAGAGGAAGGCCACAACACGAAATAATTTAAAGGCACAAATATTATTTTGCCAACCACTAAAAGCCCGAAGGGCTTCAACAAGAATAACTCCGGGTGCAATCCGTAGAATAGAAACCCAGACTACTGGCTTCAACTCCGGCAGGGGTTAAATGTATTTGGTGAAGAAGAGTTAATGAAAAAGAATAGCTCACTTACTTGTACTTGCAGATTCTTTTTGGGGCAGCTTTTATTGAAGCGAAGCATTGACAAGCTATTCTAAAATGTTTACTTTCATTTAATTTATTCCAAAAATTATAATGGCAGACATAAAAACAATCTTAAGAGAATTAAGCGTCATATTTGGATTTATAATTTCAAAATATAAAATAGCTGTAACTGCAATTGATGTTGAAACTTTCATAAACCTCATTAGACAATATTGTATCAATATAGATGAATGTAATTCCGAAATAGAAAAGATTAAACAATTAAAAGACTTTAAAATTTATGACAGCATTATTGACAATGGTGTTAAGTTAGGTGAATTGATATTTGCTAAACTTAAGTTTGAAGGCGACATTACCTGGGTTGGCTCAAAAGTAAAATCCAAATATCCATTTGATATAATGATTGGTGATAAAGGGATTGCTTTAAAAGAGGACAGCTTTATTTTAAAGAATCCTTCGTTTGCAGATTATTTAAATGCATTAATCCAACCTGAAAGCAAATTTAAAAATGTACATGTTTTCAGAAAATTTGCTAATAAAGAATTTAATACCTGGTTTGATTATGCTTTTAATAAACTAAAAGATAGTGCAAGGGAATATGAGCCAAATCAAATTATTTTTTCATATGCAACTAAAGGATTTTACATCAAAAGAAATGAAGAAGGATTAATTTTTGGGAAACTAAATAAAGAGATTGAAATTAGGTTTGAAGATCATGTTGATGAAATTTCCTTCAATTCAACTTTAGGTGGAGATATTCTTGAACATACTTTTAGTAAATGGGTGAAAGAAGAATTAGAAAAAAATGATGAGACCTATACATCTCTGAAAAAACAATGCTCTTTAAAAGCGGGTGAAAACTTAAAGGAGTTTATAAATAAGAATGTAGACATTGATGAACAAAAAATATTAGAGCTCTTACAGATTTATGATTTGTCTTACTATTATGGAAAAAGCTATGGTGAACTTCACTTATACGAAGTTCCTGCCAGCAGTGAATGTGAAGTCAAATTAATTGATGTTGAAATTAAGGTTCCGCAATCGCAGTTGAATGTGTATTTCACTTTTGAAATCTCAAACAAAATTGGTTCTAATAATGTTATTTTTAGAGTTGAATGCAGGTATTCACACGGTCAGTTTAAAGGAATACCAGAAGCAAAACTTTATTATACTGACAATAAAAATCATTTAAAAAATCTATACAAAGTATTAGATTAATTTTATAAAATGAATAAGCAAAATTTAGGAACAGAAACAAGTTCTTTCGGGTCATCCGGCAGAGCTAACCATGATTCAAGTAAATTTTATAATTCAAAATTATATACTACCATTCAGCATAATGAAGCTGATAGTATGGAATTTGTTTTCCCTTCTGAACAATTAAATAAGGTTATTCTTGGCTCGGCAGAAAACATGAAAGAGATTCCCGACAACTCTGTTCATTTAATGATTACTTCACCACCTTATAATGTTACAAAAGAATATGATGATAATTTGTCTTTAGAGGATTATTTAATGCTATTGAAAAATTCATTTTCTGAAACATACAGAGTTCTTGTAAATGGCGGACGTGCCTGTATTAATGTTGCAAACCTTGGGCGAAAACCATACATACCAATATCAGATTATATTACCAAAATGATGAGAGAAATTGGTTTTAATATGAGAGGGGAAATCATTTGGAATAAAGCCGGCAGTGCAAGCCCGTCCACAGCGTGGGGAAGCTGGCAAAGCGCTTCTAATCCAATCTTACGGGATGTACATGAATACATTTTAATATTCTCAAAAGGCGATTACCGCAGGGAAGGAAAAAATAAAATAAATACAATTACGAAAGAACAATTCATGGAATGGACAAAATCCATCTGGACCATGAGTGCAGAAAGCGCAAGACGCATCGGGCACCCAGCGCCTTTCTCCGAAGAATTGCCGTACCGCTTAATTCAATTATTTTCTTTTAAAGATGATATTATTTTAGACCCTTTTATTGGCAGTGGTACCACAGGTGTGGCAGCATTAAAGTCAACAAGAAATTTTGTGGGTTATGAAATAAATGCTGATTATGTTAAGCTTGCTGAAAATCGGATTCAAAACTTTACATCTCTAATGAAGTTTTGAAAAGAATAATTATTATTCACCTAATTCATTAGCTCACTCACTTGTACTTGCAGATTCTTTGGGATTCTTTTATTGAAGCAAAGAGCACAAGGAATCAGAACACAAACCAACGCCTCATTCTTGCGATTTCATGGGTATGATAAGAAAATAAAAGAATTAGTCAAAAATAAAGACATATGCAATGCAAATCTATTTAGACACTTGTGTATTACAGGAATTAAAAAGTGAGGAAAATAAAGAAATTTTCTCCTTAATTAAAAACGATAAAGCTAATAATGTCTATTGTTTTTCGGAGGCGCACATTCATGATTTGAACCGTGATAAAACACCAAATAAATTCTCAGATATGGAATTTTATAAAGGTATAGTGGAAAGAAATTGCTTTTCCTTTGAAGAAAAGAAAATTCAATTCAAATATGAAACACCAAAGGATTACTATCATAGGTTTGATTGGGATTCTACTTTTGATTTTAATTTGGACAAAAACGAAATTATTAATTTCTTAAAACCCAAAATGGAAGAAGTCCCACTAAATTTCAAAAGTAGTTTAGAAGGAAATATTAATGTGCCAGATGGCTTTGCTGAACTGATGGCTAATACTACTAATCTTTTTGATTTTGCAAAGGGCATGATGAATTTTACAGAAAGATTAAGTGATAGTAAATCTAAAGACTTTAAAGAATTGATATATCACTTGCACAATTCAGATTCAACACATGAATTGAATGGTATTAAAGGATTTGAGAATGGTCAAATCACAAATAAAGAACTGTTTAGAACAACTTATACTAACCATGTAGAGAAATCCATAACAGATAAATCCATATACAATCTTTTTATGCAAATGTATGCAGGTCTTGAACTCTATGGTTTTGTAAAGGGTAAACATAGAAAACAGAAATTTATCAATTTTCTAAATGACGGCAGGCATAGTTTTTTTGGTGCATCTTGTGATCTCGTTGTTTCTGATGATGAAGATTTTATAAATAAATCTAAATTTCTCTATTCAATAAATAATATTGGAACGCTTTTAATGAATACCGAAGAATTTAAGATGTTTCTTAAATCATATGTTCCTTCAAATACATTACAAGAGTTATCAACCGAGATTGAACAATTAGATAAAAATGAAATAAGTATTGCCACTGATGTAAATGGGAAAACCTACTTAGTTAAAAGCACTTCCAAATTACTGTTTGGTTATTTTAATAGTTTACAGATTTCAGAAATCATTGATAGATTTGAATATTTATTTTTTAAAAAAGATGATACACTTATGACAGGAGTATTAACTCAAGATATTGAAAGAATAACCAATGCCCTTACTAGTGAGTTAAAAAACGATATGCATGATAAAAGTCTCTTTAAAATAGAAGAGATTACGAATGGAATTTGGTGTGGGCGAACATGGCAAAAAGATAATTACTATATCCAGCTTAATTATGAGGAAAAGTTGTATTTAAAATTAACTCTTTTCAGAAATCTTTTTAGTTGAGTATGTACTTATTTATTTCTTGTTCTACGAAACATGATCGCTTCGATAAAAGCTGCCCAATGAACCTGTAGTACAAGTGATTGACCCTTCGATAAAGTCAGGATAAACTCCACGATGATCCCGATAGCTATCGGGATGAAAAGCTAATGCCGGTAACCAAAATATTTACCAGCCCAAAAAAACCATTCCCAGTCTGCAAATAAAAACGGTGAGCCCATACCACGCTTTTGTTATCATGTTTTGGGCATTGTAATTGATAATCGCTCATATGCCCAATCATCGTACATTTTAGGGGGAATATTACCAGTTGCTCACTGTAAAATCCCCATATATTTAAATTTATAATTCAGCTTATTAAAGATAATTTCGGAAGGATACGATTGCTTTTTTTGCAGTGATAGAATGAGCAACAGAAAACCTGTACACAACACTTGCTTACTGTTAAACTGAAAAACTTATCAAAACATTTTTAATTATTTAATTATATATGGCAGGTAAAGGTTTATACTCTTCTCAATTTGAACATGACTCATGTGGTATCGGCTTTGTTGCCAATATTAAAAGTAATAAGAGCCACCAGATAGTTTCTGATGCCTTAACTATTTTAGAAAATATGGAGCATCGTGGCGCCTGTGGCTGCGAAGCTAACACCGGTGATGGCGCAGGCATTCTCATTCAAACGCCGCATGAATTTTTTTTTGATGAATGTATGAAGCTGGGAATTCATTTACCATCTTACGGTAAATATGGAGTTGGTGTTTTATTTTTTCCAAAAGATATCCGGCTAAAAGAAGAATGCCGCGACATATTTAACCGGTCTGCAGAAAAAGTTGGCCTGGAAATTTTAGGCTACCGCAAAGTGCCTGTAAATGCAGATGACATAGGGCTTACAGCTTTATCCGTAGAGCCGGAAATTGAACAGGTTTTTATTGCATCTCCTGATTATATTAATAATCCTGAAGATTTTGAACGCAAATTATTTGTATTAAGAAATTATTCAACCCAAACAATAAACAACACGGTAAGAAAAGATGCAGTAGGTTTTTATGTAGCATCATTATCTTACAAAACAGTAATTTATAAAGGACAACTTACCAGCCTGCAGTTACGAAATTATTTTCCTGACCTTAGTAATAAAAGAATTGTATCAGCATTTGGTTTGATACATTCACGTTTTGCAACCAATACTTTTCCTTCGTGGAAACTGGCGCAGCCATTCCGTTACATAGCACACAATGGAGAGATAAACACTTTACAGGGAAATTTAAACTGGCTTAGAACGAGTGAGAGAAATTTTACATCTCCTTATTTTAGTAAAGAAGAAATGGAATTGCTGTTACCCGTTGTAGAACCGGGCCAGTCTGATTCTGCATGCCTTGATAACATGGTAGAATTGCTCACCTTGTGTGGACGGTCATTGCCTCATGTTATGATGATGTTGATACCGGAAGCGTGGGATGGTAATGAGCAAATGGGTGCGGTGAAAAAAGCATTTTATGAATTTCATGCATCGTTTATGGAACCATGGGATGGTCCTGCTTCAATAACTTTTACTGATGGAAAAATAATCGGCGCAACATTAGATAGAAATGGTTTGCGTCCTTCAAGATATTGTTTAACAACTGATGACAGAGTAATAATGGCATCAGAAACAGGAGTGTTGCCAATTGCACCGGAACTCATCAAAGAAAAGGGAAGACTTCAGCCGGGTAAAATGTTTGTGGTTGATCTTGAGAAGGGAAGAATTGTTAGTGATGAGGAATTAAAGCAACAAATATGTTCGCAAAAACCGTATGAGGAATGGCTTAATAAATATAAAATACGTCTCGATGAACTGGATGAGCCCAGGGTAACGTTTACACATCTTTCAGACGATTCAGTTTTAAAATATCAAAAGGCATTTGGTTATAGCCGTGAGGATATAGATGCTATCATTGCCCCAATGGTTTTACATTCAAAAGAACCTGTTGGTTCAATGGGTACAGATGTGCCATTGGCTATTCTCAGCGATCAGCCCCAACATTTAAGCAATTACTTTAAACAATTATTTGCGCAGGTTACCAACCCGCCAATTGATCCCATCAGGGAACAATTAGTAATGAGCCTTGTTACGTTTGTAGGAAATAATGGAAACTTATTAGATGAAGATCCGAAGCATTGCCATAGTGTAGCATTAAAACAACCGATTTTACAAAGTGGCGAATTAGAAAAACTCCGCAGTATTGATACCGGTATTTTTCAGGCAAAAACGTTACAAACATATTTTATGGCAGATGGTAAACCGGGCTCATTGCAAAAAGGTTTAGAGCGGTTATGCAGGTACGCTGTTGATGCCGTTGAAGATGGTTTTGAAGTTTTGATTCTATCTGACAGGGCCATAGATTCCGAACATGCACCCATTCCTTCTTTATTAGCAACTGCTGCCGTGCATCATCATCTTATCAGAAAAGGTTACAGGGGGCAGGTTGGTTTGGTAATTGAATCCGGAGATGTTTGGGAAGTTCATCACTTTGCCTGTTTAATAGCCTTTGGTGCAACAGCTATCAATCCTTATTTGGCATTAGCAACTATCCGCAATATGAAAGCCAATGGATCTTTAGAAACTGATCTTTCCTGGTATGAGCTAAGAAAGAATTATATAAAAGCAATTTGCGATGGCTTGCTAAAAGTATTTTCAAAAATGGGGATATCAACATTGCAGTCATACCAGGGTGCGCAAATTTTTGAGATAATAGGTTTAAATAAATCTGTTGTAGATAAATATTTTACAGGCGCCATTTCAAGAATTGAAGGAATGGGGCTTGATGAGATTGCAAAAGAAGCATTATCTAAACATTTTTTCTCTTTCACTAAAACAAGTATGCCGGTAAATGGTTTGCAGGCAGGAGGTATTTATTCATGGAGAAGAAAGGGTGAGTTTCATTTATTTAATCCGCAAACTATTCACCTGCTGCAATATTCTACAAGATTAAATGATTATAATACTTTCAAAAAATATTCAAAACTTGTAAATGATCAAAGTGAAAAAGCAGTAACACTAAGAAGTTTATTTCAGTTCAAATACAACCGTCCATCTATTTCAATTGATGAAGTAGAACCTGCAGAAAATATTTACAAACGTTTTGCAACAGGCGCTATGTCGTTTGGATCTATATCGTGGGAAGCCCATACTACACTGGCTATTGCTATGAACAGGCTTGGAGGAAAAAGTAATACAGGTGAAGGCGGAGAAGATGAAAGCCGTTACGAAAAATTGCCTAACGGTGATTCAATGAGAAGCGCAATTAAACAGGTTGCCTCTGCAAGATTTGGTGTAACGAGTTTGTATTTAACTGAAGCGGATGAATTACAAATCAAAATGGCACAAGGTGCAAAGCCGGGAGAAGGCGGACAATTACCAGGTGATAAAGTAGATGAATGGATAGGTAAAGTTCGTAATGCTACACCGGGAGTTGGATTGATATCGCCGCCACCGCATCATGATATTTATTCAATTGAAGATCTTGCACAATTAATTTTTGATTTAAAAAATGCAAACAGAAAAGCAAGAATAAATGTAAAGCTTGTTTCCAAAGCAGGCGTAGGCACTATTGCAGCAGGTGTTGCTAAAGCAAAAGCGGATGTGATATTAATTTCAGGTCATGACGGCGGCACAGGTGCATCACCAATAAGTTCAATAAAACATGCAGGCTTGCCGTGGGAATTAGGTCTTGCAGAAACGCATCAGACTCTTGTAAAAAATAAATTAAGAAGCAGGGTGGTTTTACAAACCGACGGGCAATTAAAAACCGGACGTGATATTGCAATCGCAACTTTACTCGGCGCCGAAGAATGGGGAGTGGCAACTGCTGCATTAATTGTTGAAGGTTGTATCATGATGCGTAAGTGTCATCTTAATACATGCCCCGTTGGTGTTGCAACACAGGACAAAGATCTACGCAAACTTTTTACCGGCGAAGCAGATCATGTTGTAAATCTCTTTAAATTTTTAACACAGGAATTAAGAGAGATCATGGCAGAACTGGGTTTTAAAACAATCAATGAAATGGTTGGCCAGGTAGATTTTTTAGAAAAGAAAGAAAACATTACTCACTGGAAATACAGCAATGTTGATCTGTCTCCTATTCTATATAAACAACCTGCATCAAAATATACAGGGTTATATAAATCAGAAGAACAGGATCATGGTTTAAGTGATGTACTTGATTGGAAATTATTACAGATCGCACAACCTGCACTCGATAAACAGGAAAAAATATTTGCAGAATTCCCTTTAAAAAATACCGACAGAACAACAGGAACAATTTTATCAAATGAAATTACAAAACAGTATAAAGCAAATGGATTGCCGGATGATACTATTCATTTTAAATTCACGGGCACAGCAGGACAAAGTTTTGCGGCTTTCAATACTAAGGGTGTAACACTTGAACTGGAAGGAGATGCAAATGATTATTTTGGTAAGGGATTGAGTGGCGCAAAACTTATAATATATCCATCAAAAAATGCGGCCTTTGTTCCCGAAGAAAATATTATTGTAGGCAATGTTGCATTGTATGGCGCAACATCAGGAGAAGTTTTTATAAGGGGTAAAGCGGGTGAGCGTTTTGCTGTTCGTAACTCCGGCGCAAACGTAGTGGTAGAAGGCGTTGGCGACCATGGTTGCGAATACATGACAGGTGGAAATGTTATCATCATCGGTGAAACAGGTAGAAATTTTGCGGCCGGCATGAGTGGCGGTATTGCATATGTTTATGATGTGCAACATAATCTAAATTTAATGTGCAATAAGGCAATGGTTGATCTTGACAAACCTGAAGAAGATGATGAAAAATTATTGCATGAAATGATAAGTAAACATTATCATTATACTAACAGCGCAGTTGCAAATTTCTTGCTGAATGATTTTGATAATCAACTGAAAAATTTTGTAAAGGTTTTCCCGAAAGATTATAAGAAAGTGCTTAAGGAATACATAACCGTGAAACGTGAGACGACAGACGTGAAATAAATATCTCACGTTTCACCTTTCACTTTTCACGAAACTTAGATAAACAGGTATGAATAAGATAACAGGCTTTTTACAATTTGAAAGAGAGCTTCCTGCAAAGCGTCCACCGCAGGAAAGAGTTAATGATTATAATGAATTTAGTGAAAGATATTCTGATGAAAAATTAAATCAACAATCTGCACGCTGTATGGATTGTGGCGTACCTTTTTGTCATAGTGGTTGCCCGTTAGGAAATGTGATTCCTGAGTTTAATGATGCAGTATTTCGCAAAAGCTGGAAGGAAGCATATGATATACTTTCATCAACAAATAATTTTCCTGAATTTACCGGGCGTATATGTCCTGCTCCCTGCGAAGCCTCCTGTGTATTAGGTATAAACGCCCCTGCAGTAACCATTGAAGAAATAGAAAAACATATAATAGAAATCGCTTTTGATAAAGGGTATGTACAACCTTTAATACCTCATATCCGAACAGGAAAAAAAATTGCTCTTGTTGGTTCTGGCCCGGCAGGTTTGGCTGCTGCGGCACAATTAAATTATGCAGGACATACAGTGGTAGTATATGAAAGAGATGATGCTCCCGGAGGATTATTACGGTATGGTATCCCGGATTTTAAATTAGAAAAATGGGTTATTGACAGGAGGATACAATTAATGGAAGAAGAAGGAATTGTTTTCAGATGTAATGCAGAAGTAGGAAAGTCTATTAATATAAATGATCTTCTCAGAGAAAATAATGCAATTGTTTTAGCAGGGGGTTCTACCATTCCAAGAGATTTGAATATCCCTGGAAGAGACTTGAATGGAGTTCATTTTGCAATGGATTTTTTAACTCAACAAAATAGCAGGATAGCCAAGAAACAATCAGAAGTTGCAGATATTATAGCAACCGGTAAGAACGTAATTGTAATTGGTGGAGGCGATACAGGAAGTGATTGTGTAGGAACTGCCAACAGGCATAAAGCATCGGCTGTTACACAATTTGAATTGATGCCGAAACCTCCCGGAGACCGGACTGATTTTATGCCCTGGCCAACTTATCCAATGATATTAAAAACTTCAAGTTCGCACGAAGAAGGCGTACAGCGGCATTGGGCTATTGCTACAAAAGAATTTATTGGGGATGAAAATGGAAATCTAAAGGCACTTAAAATTGTTGACCTTGAATGGAAATTTACTGAACAAAATAAGCCTGCTCAATTTATTGAGATCCCTGGTAGTGCAACAGAAATTCCTTGTGAACTTGCTTTACTTGCCATGGGATTTATACATCCTCAGCATGAAGGTTTATTGAATCAGTTAGAAATTGAATTAGATGATAGAGGAAATGTAAAAGCTACAGAAAATTCCTACCATACAAATATTCCCAAAATATTTACTGCCGGAGATATGCGCCGTGGGCAATCACTTGTTGTTTGGGCAATAAGCGAAGGAAGGGAATGCGCCTGCAAAGTTGATGAATACCTTATGAGCTATTCATTGCTTGAATCCAGGGATACCAACATTTTGCAGCAACTTTAAGATTCTCATTTTTTTATTGTTTAGATGTTAGTGTATATATTATACTAAATAATTATATTAAATATATTTCCACAAATTGAATGTGGAAAACTTATATATTTATATACTTAATTGAAAATCAGTGATATACTATTTATTATAACACATTATAATTTATAATATATATGTATATTGGTTACAATTCTCTTTTTTTCGTATAAATTTGAAAAAATAAATTAAAAATATGAGAAAGATAAACTTAAAAGACGCTGCACCATTCATTGTTTTAATGGTTATTGCTGTCGCTGCATTATTCGTTCCTTCCATCCAGAATTATATTGATGGAGGAAAATACAACGCTGCAGACATTGCATGGATAATTGTAGCCACAGCTCTGGTTTTTTTAATGACTCCTGGCCTGGCATTTTTTTATGGAGGAATGGTTCACAGGAAAAATGTTCTTTCTACAATGATTAAAAGTTTTGTTGCCACGGGTATTGTAAGCATTGTATGGGTTACAGTGGGATACAGCTTATGTTTTGGTGATTCGATAGGTGGCTTTATCGGTAATCCCATGACACATCTTTTCTTCAAGGGTGTTGCTTCGGGTACTCCATGGAGTCTTGCGCCAACAATTCCGCTAACATTATTTGCACTCTTCCAGTTAATGTTTGCGATCATAACGCCTAGCCTGGTAGTAGGTGCAGTAGCAGAAAGAATACGTTTCGCTTCTTATATATTATTTATTGTTTTATTCAGCCTGCTGGTATATGCGCCTATTGCACATTGGACATGGCATCCCGAAGGATTTTTATTTAAAATGGGCGTACTCGATTTTGCCGGAGGAACCGTGGTACATATTTCTGCAGGTTGCGCAGCATTAGCAGGTGCAATAGTTTTAAAACGCAGAAAGGTGCACTTGGAAAATAGAGAAATTCCTCCAGCCAATATTCCTTATGTTCTTATCGGAACAGGTTTACTGTGGTTTGGATGGTTTGGCTTTAATGCAGGATCTGCAGGAGGTGCTAATGCATTATCCGTGTCTGCATTTGCAACTACTAATACTGCTGCCGCAGCGGCAGGATTAGCATGGATGTTCTTTGATGTATTGAAAGGGAAAAAACCTTCCGTACTTGGATTTTGTATTGGTGCAGTTGTTGGACTTGTTGCCATAACACCAGCTGCAGGTTTTGTTGCAATACCTCAAAGTATTTTTATTGGTGCCGTTGCTGCCCTTATATCAAATGTTGCTGTTCATTACAGATCTAAATCAAGATTAGATGACACATTGGATGTTTTCCCTTGTCATGGTATTGGTGGTATAGTTGGTATGATAATGACAGGAATTTTTGCAAGCAAGAATGTAAACAGTGGTGGCAATGATGGATTGTTTTATGGAAATCCTGCATTTCTTATAACACAACTGAAAGCATTGGCAATTGTAGTTACATACAGCTTTACAATGTCTTATGGCATTTTTAAACTTATCAATTTTATCCTGCCAATGAGAGTAAGTAAAGCTGATGAAGAAATGGGATTGGATGCTTCACAACATAATGAAAAATATTTGCAGGGCACTTTATTGGTAAAACATAATGGTGCTTTAACTGAAGAAGAAAAGGGTATAGCCGAAACAATTAACTTCTGAGAAAAGTTAATCAGCTATACCCTCATTTTGAACCTTTAAATCTAAAACAATGTTAAGGAAAATTTTGACTACATGTGTCGTATTGGGTACATTTTATTTTGGTTTTGCACAAACCAATTCTATTGCGCAGATAAAAAGCGATTTAACTGCATCGGCTACTATTGCTACCGAAGAATCCAAACCCAAAACAGTTATTTCCGGATCTGTGGATATTTATTATAAATATGATTTTAATAAACAGGCGGCAAATAATAAAACAAGTTTCACCAATTCACATAATTCCTTTGAGCTGGGCGCTGCCCGATTAAAGGTTGAGCATACCGTTAATAAAATTGACATGGTAGCTGAGCTTGCGTTTGGCAAACGGGCTGAGGAATTTTCATACAATGATGCTGGCACCCGTGCTGCCATCAGACAATTGTATGTGTCTTATACTCCATGGAAAGATATAAAATTTACTGCGGGTGATTGGGCTACTCATTTTGATAATGAAATATTTGAGCCGGATGCTAACCGTAACTATAGTATGTCATACATGTTTACATTCGGGCCTTTTTTTCATACGGGGTTGAAAGCTGAAGGTACATTTGGAAAACACGGATTTATGTTGGGAGTAGCTAACCCCAATGATTATAAATCATTGAACAATGGGAAAAAATATCTGCTGGCTCAATACTCTTTTTCTCCTAATGATAAATTCAAGGCTTATGTAAACTATTTTTCAGGTAAGCGGCCGAGTGATACTGCTAAAGTATCTCAACTGGAAGCCATCCTCACACAAAAATTTAGCGACAAATTCAATGTACTTTATATTGGAAGCCTTTGCTTTAATAAATATCAAAAGTCAGGAAAATATGAAGACTCTCAAAACTGGTGGTGTAGTGGGCTTTATTTTAATTACGATCCTACCAGCTTATTTGGGCTTACCCTTCGTACAGAATATTTTAATGATGAAAAACATCAAAATGTATTTGCAGGAGTGCCCAGTGGGGGGAGTATTTTTGAAACTACGCTTTCTGCAAATTTCAAAATTGATAACCTTGTAATTATTCCTGAAGTAAGATTTGAAAATGCCAGCAAAGAAATTTTTGCAAAATCAAGTGGAGCACCTACAAAAAGCAATGGTAATTTCTTAATCGCGGCTGTATATCATTTCTAAATAAACATATTCTTTAATCAATAAAATACCATCTATTATGCAGAATTCCTTCCGGCATTTATTATACCAAATGAACATCGGATAACTAATTTTTGATAAGTGTTTTTTAAAGGATCATTTACCATTTCATTTTCTATTTTACGTATTTGTGTGATAGCAAACTGCTGTATGGTTAACAGAGGCAAAACAATTTTTTCTCTCATGCCTATAGATAATTGTTCAACAGGGTAGTCAGCCATTAATTCATTTTTACCACTCAATAAAAAAAGATATTTTTCTGTGATAGTATATTCCTGGTAAATCATATTCCATATCTCGCCGTATTTATCATCCTTAGATAAATATTCAGTTAATGGAAAAAAACATTTCTTCATCGCCATTTCACAATTATCCATAAGGGTTTTAAAAAATAATGAATTTTGATATAGAGATTTTACTTTACTAAACTTCCCTTCTTTTTCTAATTTTTGTAAGGCAGTGCCAACGCCATAAAAGCCCGTTACATTTTGTTTAAGCTGGCTCCATGCTCCTACAAAAGGGATTGCACGCAGATCTTTTAGATCTAATTTATTTGAACCTTTACGTTTTGCAGGCCGGCTGCCGATATTTGTTTCGCTGTAAAAATTTAAGGGGCTGATGTGTATGAGGTAATCCACAAAATCAGGATGATTTTTAAAACTGGTGTATGCCTTAAAACTTTCGCCTGATAGATCCTGCAGCAAAGCTTCTTCTTCTTCTGACAAGGTAATGGTGCGGATAGAGAAAAGCCCGTTGCTGATACCTGCATGTATCAGTTGCTCAATATTATATTGTGCAGAATCAATGGTTCCGAAGTTGGAACTTACGGTTTGTCCCTGTACGGTTAATTGTATTTCTTTGTTGGAAATATTTTTGCCCATTGATGCATAGAACTTGTGTGTTTTTCCCCCACCGCGTGCCGGTGGCCCGCCACGGCCATCAAAAAAGATAACATCAATATTATATTCTTTTGAAATGGCAGTGAGTTTTTCCTTCGCTTTATAAATGCTCCAGTTAGCCATTAAATAACCGCCATCTTTTGTGCCGTCAGAAAAGCCAAGCATAATTGTTTGCCTGTTATTTCTTCTTTTTAAATGTTGCTTGTATTCTGTATTCTCATACAAAGCTTTAATTATATTTTCTGCATTTTGAAGATCATCTATTGTTTCAAATAAGGGAACAATATCAATATTCATTTCCTTTTTTTGCCATCCGCATAAAATAAACAAGCCATACACTTCAATTACATTTAAAGCACAATTACACTGGCTGATAATATACCTGTTGCATCCTGATTCTCCATTGTATGTCTGAATTAATTTAACTGCCTTTATAGTATTGATAGTATCATTTACAATTTCATTTTTGTAAGCATGACCGATAAGTGCGTTTTCATTATTGGTAAGAAATTCTATTTTTTTTTCGACACTCAATATTGAATAATCAGCGGGAAGAATTTTATCCTGTAATGAAATTTCTTCTAACACAGTATTATGCACAGAGCTTTCCTGCCGGATATCAAGCGAAGCAAAATGCAACCCGAAAACCTGCACTTTATTTATTAGATTATTTACCAGGTGAAGAAATAATCCGTTATGCTGATAAATAAGAATTTCTTTTATCTTATTTAATGAAGAAAGAATATCATTTTTTGTTAATGAGGTACGATTACCCGGGATAAAAATATTATCATACAATTGCTTTTCCAGTTCTGTCAATAAAATATCCACCCCTTCAAAAGTTAGTCTGCGCTTTAATCTCCGGATGTCCAGGTAATAGCATTTAATAATTCCTCCTCTTAATGCATCTGTAACTTTTAGTGTAATATCTGCCGTTACAAAAGGGTTCCCATCCTTATCTCCGCCTGGCCAAAAACCCATATTAACTACAGCATTATTTTGGTGAATAGCATCGGGAAACTGGTTTTTTATAAATGAAATTATTCTTCCGGCCGCAGCATAAAAAACATTTTCAAGATACCAGATCAAACTTACCGCTTCATCATAAGGCGATGGCTTTTCTTTTTTAAAAAAAGGTGTTTTACCTAATTGCTGCAGATACATATTTATCTGCGCTGTATTATTCTCTGAAAGCGATTTTGAAAGATCGTTGATAATGCCTAATACCGACCCCGGATAAAATTGTGTAGGGTGTGCAGTGAGAACCATCCTGATACAAAAATCTTCCAGCTTTTTTGATAACGCATCCTCTTTTTTATTTTGAAGCACTTCCATCTCCAGCTGCTTTAGTGTACCTGCGCCACTCATATCATGCACCTGGGTAAATGCGGCATCTTCCAATGCATCAAATAAAACCACCTGCCTTTCTACAAACTGGATAAAACGAAAAAGTATGTCAAGTTTTTCTGGCTGATTGGTATAGGTTGTATGCTTTATAAAAAAGTCTTCAACTATTTCTGTAGGGCTAAACTTCTTTTTATATCCTTCTTCGCAATTATTTAAAAACAGGGATAAAAGAATTCCTGTTTTTTCAATGCGGTGAAAAGGCAGTGAAGTGAATAAACTATTATAGAGTTGAAATTTTATACCAACATAGTTTTTAAAATGCTGCAGTCCCCGTAAAGCCTGGTTATCCATGGAGAAAAAATTTATAGAAATAAAAAATCAGCAATCAATCCTGCAATGAAAATACTCTAAAAACTTCGTTTAGATTTTAGTATATTATTAATTTTACTCAAATTGAGTATAGGATGATAAGGTAGATTACTGGATTTTTACAAATTCCAATACTTACTGTTATACTTTCTCTGCCCAAGTATTATTCTGTTTACCAAAAACTAATATGCATTCTGTACAGATATTTTCCAGTGAAAGTTTTATTGAGTTAGAGAAAAATATCGCTAATTGGCTAAAATCCGATATTAATATTGAAATATTAAAGGTATCCCAATCGGTAATCAAACGTCGAAGTAAGCATTCGCTATATTCTATTTCATTAAAATATAAAAGACATAAGTTACCAAAGTTTAAAGTGCGTCATTTATCAATATCAATGAATTCACTTTAAAGTTAGACTTGATTCAAAAAAATAATTTTAATGATTTTTTTTATATATATTCACTTTCTATTAAGCAATTATCCTGTTTAAACCTCCCCAATGATTGTTTTTTTTAGAATTTAAATTTTCACCTGAATAAATTTGGGTGGTTATGAAATTTACTAACTGCAAAAAATAATTTTTATGAGTACTACATGGGATCATCATCCAGCAGGAATGCATGTAAAAGGAAAATTTTTATATTACGGAGAAGAAAAATTCTATATTAAAGGAGTTACCTATGGCACATTTGCCCCTGATAAAGATGGTTGCCAGTTCCCTGATGTTTCAAAGATAAAGAAAGATTTTACAATGATGACGATGCATGGCATTAATTGCATCAGAACCTATACAGTTCCCCCTCTTCATTTACTGGATATTGCTGACTCCTTAAATTTAAAAGTGATGGTGGGGCTTCCGTGGGAGCAGCATATCACTTTTTTGGATAAGCATTCTATTAAATCTGATATTATCCGCCGGGTAAAAAAAGGTGTGATTAGTTGCAATAAACATGCGGCTATATTATGTTATACAATTGGTAATGAAATTCCTCCTTCTATTGTACGCTGGTATGGAAAAAATAAAATAGAAAAATTTCTGAAAACACTTTATAAAGAAGTTAAAAGTGTAGATCCTGATTCTCTTGTTACGTATGTAAATTATCCTACAACCGAATATCTTGATCTAAGCTTCCTGGATTTTGATTGTTTTAATGTTTACCTGGAAACACCGGAGAAATTAGGTAGTTATATTGCAAGGTTACACAACCTTTGTGGAGACCGGCCTTTGGTACTCGCAGAAATAGGGCTGGACAGCAAGCGTAATGGAAATGAAAAGCAGGCTGAAATACTTACATGGCAAATTGAAACTATTTTTGCCAAAGGCTGTGCAGGCATGTTTGTTTTTGCATGGACAGATGAATGGTGGAGAGGGGGTTTTGAAATTGAAGATTGGGATTTTGGATTGGTAAACAGGCAACGGGAATCTAAGCCTGCATTGTTTAGTGTATCAGTTGCAATGAACAATATCCCTTTTGCGCCTGCTTATAAATTACCTCTTATCAGTGTTATTATTTGTAGTTATAATGGCGGTGCAACAATAAGAGATACATTGGAAGGAATACAAAAAATTGATTACCCCAATTATGAAGTAATAGTAGTTAATGATGGGTCAAAAGATAGTTTACCTGAAATTGTACAGGAGTATCCGGTGAAACTTATCACTACAGCAAACCGCGGCCTTAGCAGTGCAAGAAATACGGGAATGTATAATGCTAAAGGTGAAATTCTTGCATACATTGATGATGATGCATATCCTGACCCCCAGTGGTTACGCTACCTGGCGTATGCATATTCTGTTTCTGATCACGGATGTATTGGTGGTCCTAACATTGCACCTTTTGATGATGGCTTTATAGCAACTTGTGTTGCCAATGCTCCAGGGGGCCCGGTTCATGTACTTGTTTCAGATGAAGTTGCAGAGCATGTTCCTGGTTGTAATATGTCATTTAAAAAAGAAGCTTTGATGAAGATTGGCGGATTTGATCCTGTGTATCGCACTGCAGGTGATGATGTAGATGTTTGCTGGCGCATACAGGAATCAGGAAGAACAATTGGATTTCACCCATCTGCATTGGTTTGGCATCATCGGCGGAATTCGTTTAAGGCATATTGGAATCAACAGAAAGGTTATGGAAAAGCAGAAGCTTTATTGGAAGCAAAATGGCCTGAAAAATATAACGGGTTTGGCCACCTGACATGGGCCGGCCGCATCTATGGTAATGGAATTACATTGCCCATCAAAGTAAAAAAAGAAAGGATCTTTCATGGCACTTGGGGCACAGCACTTTTTCAATCCGTTTATCAGCCTGCAGAAGGATTTATAACCTCTATACCATTAATGCCCGAGTGGTATTTGCTTGTAGGCTTACTCGGATTTTTATCTGCGCTTGGTATTTTTTGGGCCCCTCTATTATGGGCATTACCGGTTTTTGTGTTTGCTCTTCTCCTCATTTTTATCCAGGCAATTATAAGCGCTTATCAAAATACTTCTTTACCATCCGACAAAAGACATAAGTTTAAATATATTTCGTTAATAACTGCCTTGCACATTGTACAGCCAATGGCTCGGTTGTACGGAAGAATAAAACACGGCTTAGCTCCATGGAGAAAAAGACCATCAGATAAAAAGTGGAAATTGAGTATATCGCTTCGCAATAATACTGCTACTATTTGGTCGGAGAAATGGAGAGCCCCGGAAGAATGGCTGATGGATATTGAACAAATATTAATTCAATTAAAAAGCCGTGTGAAACGGGGAGGGGATTTTGATAAATGGGATATGCAAACCAGGAATGGCATTACTTCTGTCAGTCGTGCTATTTTTACTATAGAGGAACATGGTGCAGGTAAGCAGTTGTTACGAATGAAAACCTGGACAAAACAATCAAAAACTTTCATTTGTGCATTCGGATTCTTTTCTATTCTTGCTGTGTTTGCTGCATTAGATAAAGCATTTGTTGTTTCAGCAACACTCGCGGTGTTCTCATTATTGTTTTTCATTGAATATATATTAGATACTTCTATTGCAATAAATCATTTTAAATTAAGCCTGCTGCAGGTTAGCAAAAAATGGAATGCATTGAATGAAACTTTAATTTCAGAAGAACTCGTAGATGTAGGGCGAATTATTTTATTAGATCCGGATAAAACAATTGTGCGGTTAATAAATAATGAATCGTTTACCAAAGAAAAAAACGATTATAAATTAGCGGAGTCTAACAATTAAGTAATTATTAATATTTTTTGATGAACCAGTTGTATGTGTTTAAGAGGTTGTTGCAATACGTATCCAAATACAAATCAAAGCTTTTATTGATCGCTGTGTTGGGGTTAATAGGTGTTGTGTTTGAAGTTGCAAAACCCTTGCCCATCAAGTTTGTTATTGATAATGTTTTATCTGGTCATCCCTTGCCTCATTTTCTCTCGAATCTCTTTTCTGATACCTCCTTCATTGAAAACAAAAAGAATTTACTATACGCATCTGTTGGCATAATGTTGTTCATCGCCTTGTTCAGTTTTGTATTTAGCCTGGTGATATTTAACCTTACTGTGGGCATGGCACAAAGACTGGTGTTTGATCTTATGATAGATTTCTTTGCCAAACTCCAACGTCTTTCTCTTTCATTTTATTCAAAAAATAAAGTTGGAGACCTTCTGCAGAGAATGAGCGGTGATGTATTTGTAGTCTATTTTCTTGTGGCGCAAATTATTTTACCTGCGCTAACCTCCTTGGTTTGCCTTGGCGGCATGTTCTATATTATGTCACGGATAGATTTATTGTTAGCAGTGGTTGCTTTTTCTGTTGTTCCTGTACTCGCCATCGTACTTGGTTTTTTTGCAAAGCCAATGAACGATACAACTACGGTGCAGTACAAAACACAGGGATCATTTTCTGCTTTTTTGCAACAAAGTCTTTCCTCCATGAAGATCATACAGGCGTTTGGACGGGAATCTTTCATGCATCAAAAATTAAAAAAACACGCAGAAGAATTCGGCAATGCCTTTATTGTGGCTAACCGGGTATCCATGACATATAATCAAATGTCGGTGCTCATAACCGGCATTGCATCTGCCACTTTAGTTACGCTTGGAGCTTTGAGGGGATTAAATGGAACATTGTCTGTTGGTGATCTGTTCATATTTTTAGGATATCTCACTGCATTATTTGGTCCAGTAAACTCATTGACAACTGCAATTGGCGCTGCAATAGCCATTGGTGCAAGAGGTAAAAGAGTATTTGATATCCTGGATTCAGAAGAAGTGGTAAAGGAAAACCCACATGCTATAGATATTAAATATCCAAAAGGAGAAATTGAATTCAGAAATGTAACTTTTGGATATGGCAATGCATTGCAATTGCCCGTTTTAAAAAACATTTCATTTAAGGTTTTGCCGGGGCAGGTCGTGGCTTTGGTAGGAGCAACAGGTGCCGGCAAAACATCAATAATCTCCTTACTTTCCCGTTTTTACGATCCCTGGAAAGGATCAATTTTATTTGATGGTGTAGATATCGCAGATATAAAACTGCATTCGCTCAGGGAAAATGTTTCGCTTGTATTGCAGGAGCCATTTATTTTCCCGATGACTATTGTGGAGAATATTGCTTTCGGTAATCCGGAAGCTTCCTTCGAAGACATTGTGGAAGCAGCTAAAGGTGCACAGGCACATGATTTTATTTCAAAGCTTCCCAATGGTTATGAAACACTCATTAGTGAACAGGGATCTTCTCTTTCAGGTGGAGAAAAACAACGCATTGCAATTGCAAGGGCATTTTTAAAAAAAGCGCCGGTATTAATTCTTGATGAACCTACGTCTGCGGTTGACTCATTGACCGAATCAAAAATCTTTGAAGCACTGAGTCATTTTTCAAAAGGTAAAACTGTATTTCTTATTTCACATAGATTATCAACCATAAAACATGCAGACCAGATCATTACTATAAAAGAAGGACAGGTTGTGGAAAGAGGAACACATCAAAGTTTGCTGGATGAGAATAAGGTGTACGCAGGGCTTTATAAATATCAACACATTACTTAATGATAAGTACAATTAAAGAAACTGCCACTAAACTTTCCTATCGCATTTTTAAACAAAGCGATTTGGAAAAAGTACTGGAATTATGGGAAAAATATTCAGGATGGGGTGCTATTAGTGAGCAGCAATTTCATGATTGGCACATGAATACGCCATATGGCGACTGCATGATAATTGTAGCGGAAGATTCAGTTGATGGTGTAATTGGACAAATGATATTTGTACCATCAAAAGTTTATATAGATGGAAGTGAAAAAAAATCTTATCGAATCATGGCTCCTATCATTAATAATAATTTTCGGGGATTTGATATTAAAGACATTGAACATCCGGCTTATGCCATGTTTCGTTTTGGAATAAAAGAAGCAAAAAAAAATGACCACAATATTATTTATTTTCTTCCCTCGCTGGGGTGGGTAGCTACGGTTAGAACTTTTCCAAAGTATGGTTTACCGGAAGCCTCCATCGCTATTAATGATTGCTTAAGACTAAAATTGAATGACGATAACATTTTTCCTGATAAACATTCAGACTATTATGTGCAACCAGGGAATTTTAATGAAGAGTACGATCAGCTTTGGGAAGGTGCGATTAATTCACTTCCCATACAATGTGCGGTTGCAAGACATGCAATATGGCTTAAGTGGAAAAAGGCGCCACATTTACTTTTCGAGATGCGAAGTAAAACCAATCATCAATTAAAAGGCTACATAGTTATTAAAAAAGATGCAGGACTGGTAGTTGATCTTTTAGCAGGAAGTATTGAAGAAATGCAATCAGTGGTACTGCTTACTGTTCAATTGTTACATCAAAACAATTCGGATAATCAGGAACAAAAATTTACTGAAATCAAATTAATGCAAACCCCGGTTATTGACAAGGTACTTCTTTCAATACCACACGATAAAATTGATTTCAGGTTTGCATTCGTTCATTTTTTTTTATGCGAACAAATACCGGAAAATAAAGAATGGTTTATTATGCCCGATGATTAAAAACAACCACATGAATATTACCTACAGAAATTTTGTTGATACAGATATAGATAAGATCATAATATTTTGGAATGAAAATTCCGGATGGGATGACAATATGGACCGCACTGAATTTAATCGAAGATTTTGCGGTTCCTCTCTGGGAGCACCTATTATTATGATTGCCATAGATAATGATGTAGACGAAGTGGTTGGCCTTTTTTGTTTTCTTCCTATTTCTGTTACTATCAATAATAAAGTAGGAAAATGTTACCGGCCCTTTGGCGCTGTTTTTAAAGAAAGTTTTCGCTCAAAATTTGGTATAGCTAACTTCTTAACAGGCACTCATCCATTACATAAATTATATAAAAAAGGCACGGAGATAGCGTTGGAAGAGAATGCTGTTATTGCTTATATTATTCCAGATCCGCGATGGGGCAGAATTCTAAAAACTATGCCTTTCGAAATGTGCCAATATCCTTTATGGAGTCATAAACTTCCGCTCGGCGAAAATATAAATATTGATACAAGAATAGATATAAAGAAGATTGAAGATACTGATCCGGACATAGACAGTTTATGGATGCAAAGTTCAAAAGAAAATATATGTTCACTTACTAGAAATGCGAAATTCTACCAATGGAAAATTGCTTTGAGTCATGACAGAATTAAATTGAGAGGTATTTATTACGACAATAAGCTTATCGGATTATTTACATTCGATTTTAAGGCCGGAGAACATCAGTGGATCATTGGTGACTTACTTACCTTAAATAATGATGAAGCACTAAAGTTAACTTTACAAGCAGCCTGCCGGGCAATACAAAATGAATATTCACAAAAAGAAATAAAACCTGATAAATTGTACAAAGCTGCTTTACTTGCTACTCCAGTGATAGAACAGGCCGTAAAGGATATTGGATTCTATAAGGATAATTACAGCTTCACGCTTGCTGTACATCTTTTAGATAAGAAACAATTTTCTAAAGCTGATGTAGCGCCCCAAAATTGGTATGTAAGTGCCAATGATTAGTAATATGCAAAAAATAAAGATTGTTGTTGGAGGCTTTATTGGCATAATGCCTGCCGGTGGTATAACATGGGATTATGTTCAATACCCTGTTGGCTTTAAAGCCTTGGGCCATAATGTTTATTATATTGAAGACACAAGGTTGTATCCCATTTATCAAAAACAGGGAAGTGATTATGCAGATGCATCATCCTGTGTTGAACACCTTGCAAGCGTAATGAAATATTTTGGCTTTGAAGATCATTGGGCTTACCGTGATGAAGCATCAGGAAAATGTTTTGGGATGACAGAAGAAAAGATAAAAGAAATATGTGCAACCGCAGATGTGTTTGTGAATATTTCCTGCTCTACATTTTTGCGTGATGAATATTTAAAAATTCCGGCACGTGTGCTTATTGATTCTGACCCGATGTTTACACAGATACAATATTTATCGCAACAAATGTTTACACCGGGTGAGCCGGGCTTGCGGCAATTGGTAGATGCACATAATTATCATTTTACTTTTGGCGAAAATATTAATTCGGATGATTGCCGCATACCACACTGTGGGTTGAATTGGAGACCTACCCGTCAGCCGGTTTGTTTGGAGTATTGGAAACCCCATAATGGTTTTGATCTAAACTATTCTTCTTTTACAACATTAATGAATTGGTCAGCAGCAAAAGTGCTGCATTATCAAAATGAAGAATGGGGACAAAAAGATAATGAATTTAAAAAGTTTTTTGAGCTTCCCAACCTGGTAAAGAACGCAACATTTTCTGTAGTGATAAATAAAACGGGTGGTACTGATCAATTTTTTTCAAAAGAAAAAATAGAAAATGCCGGATGGCATATTCTTGATCCTGATAAAAGTGCCGGAGACTGGAATGCCTACCGCCATTTTATTAATAACTCATCAGGTGAATTTTCTGTAGCCAAAAATACTTATGTAAAAGGAAGAACAGGATGGTTCTCCTGCAGATCGGCATGTTACCTTGCCATGGGAAAGCCGGTGGTAACGCAAGATACAGGCTGGTCGAAAATTATACCTTCGGGTGAAGGAGTGTTTGCATTTGATGATATGGCAACTGCAAAAGAAGCTATTGAAAAAATTATTTCCGGGTATCAACAACAGTCTTTATTTGCCAAAGCAATAGCAAATGAGTATTTTGACAGTAACAAAGTATTGAGTAATCTTTTAGCTCAATTATAAATGGGTTATTGTAATTCTTGTGATACCTTAAAAATGTTTTAAAAAATTAATTTTTTTATGCCTCAGCAACAGTTATTGTATCCTTTAATTGGTGGAGAAAAAATCCCGGATGATTGGTTTCCCGGAACCATTCCTTCTAACATTACTGTTGGCGAAAACACAGTTGTGGAATCTTCTTTTTCTTTTAAACATTTTTTTTCTTCACTTCCTGTTGCTTTAAAAGTTGGTAATAATGTTACACTCTGGAGAACGGCAATATCAACTGAAGAAAAAGGATTTATTGAGATTGGCGATTACTGCTACATAACCAATGCTTCATTAGTTTGCGCAGAAAAAATTACTATCGGCAAAAGAGTTTTCATTGCCGGTGGTGTTACCATTGCCGATTCTGATTTTCATCCGCTTGACCCTGCTTTGCGGCTTGCAGATACAATTGCACTTTCTCCCATTGGCAATTCTAAGAACAGGCCTGCGATGCGTTCGGAACCTGTAGTGATAGCCGATGATGTATGGATCGGTTTTAATGCTACCATTTTAAAAGGGGTACATATTGGCGCAGGCGCTGTTATACAACCGGGAGCTTTAGTAATTGAGGCTGTACCTGCAGGCGCTACTGTTGCAGGCAATCCTGCAAAACCTGTAAATGTTTTTCAATGAGAGAAAATTATGTACAGACCGGAACCAAAGGTTTGGATGACCGCATTTATTTAGATGGTGATTGGTACAGCAGGGGCATACCTTCTAATGTACTGATTGAGGATAATGTTTATATAGATACCTCTTATGGATTTGCCGGCTTTCGTTCTACGCAACCTGATGCTATGCGAATAGGAGAAGCAAGTGGTTGTTACGACCGGGCTTCAATGATCGTATCAGGCGAAGGAAAAATAACTATTGGGAAATTCAATATTTTAAACGGGACAACATTGGTGTGCAAAAAAAATATCATCATTGGCAATCATTGCATGCTTGCATGGGGTTCGGTATTAACTGATACCTGGATTGAAAATATTTTTTCAATAGAAATAAGGAAATCTATTTTGATAAAAGTTGCAAAAGATCCATCACGGCCTTATCCTTTTTTTGGTGATGCTTCACCAATTATTTTAGAAGACAACTGCTGGGTTGGATTTGATGCTGTAATCCTGCCGGGTGTAAGGCTTGGAACTGGTTGTGTTGTTGGTTGCAAAACAATCATTGATTTTGATGTACCTCCTTATGCAGTGGTAACAGGAAGCCCTGCAAAAATTGTACGTTATCTTAATCCGTAATGTTGTTTCATAATCCAAAAACAGTTGTCAGGAAAAGGACTTTACATTCTCCTGGAAGATAATTTCAAAAAATGAAGAGATGTATATTGTATCATCGAAATTAAAAATTGTTGTTCTTGGATATATTGTCCGGGGTCCGCTTGGTGGGCTTGTTTGGCATCATTTGCAATATCTTATTGGGTTGAAAGAATTGGGCCACGAGGTTTTATTTTTAGAAGATAGCGATGACTTTGCAGGTTGCTATAATCCCGAAACATTTGAGCTGAGCGAAAACCCTAAGTATGGCCTTGATTTTCTGAAGCGTATATTTACAAAGTTTGATTTGCAAAATAACTGGGCTTATTTTGATGCGCATACCAATACCTGGTATGGCAAAAGTAAGCAGGAAATTTTTTTGTTTTGTGAAAACGCTGATGTGGTTTTTAATCTTTCAGCAGTTAACCCTCTTCGTGAATGGTGGGCAAAAATTCCCTCCAGGGTTTTAATTGATACCGATCCTGCATTTACGCAAATAAGGCATCTCACAAATAAAAAGGATTTTGCAGAAGCAAAACATCATACAGCTTTTTTTTCTTTTGGGGAAAATATAGGTAAACCCTATTGCACCATTCCGGCTGATGGATTTAATTGGAAACCTACAAGGCAACCAGTAGTAATGGATATATGGAAGGAAGCCAAGCCAATGGCAACTGAAAAATGGACGACAGTGATGCAATGGGATAGTTACGAAGTGCAGCAATATGATGACAGGATATTTGGAATGAAATCAATGTCATTTAAACAGTATGAATGCTTACCCTGTTTGATGCCATCTGAGAATTTTGAGTTAGCATTAGGAAGCATCACAGCGCCTGTAAATGAATTAATAAATAAAGGGTGGCATATTATCAATTCGTTAATACCTACAAAAACACCCTGGAGCTACCAGGAATATATTGCTAATTCCAAGGGTGAGTGGAGTGTGGCAAAACATGGTTATGTCGGTAGCAACAGCGGCTGGTTCAGTGAACGAACCCTGTGTTACATGGCAAGTGGGAAACCCGTTGTAGTCCAGGATACGGGCTTTTCACAGACTATACAAACAGGTAAAGGGATGTTTCCTTTCAAGACAATAGAACAGGCAGTAGAAGGCATAACTAATATAAACAAAGATTATAAATATCAGTGTCAGGCAGCAAGAAAATTTGTTGAAGAAAATTTTGCCTCCCAACAAGTACTTTTGCACTTGTTGAATAGGATTTTTTAGCTTTTACTTTTTGGGCTTGTGTTCCTATAATGCAACGGCTTATAAGTTATTCATATAAATTAGGCACTAAAAGGCAGTGCTTCAATATAACAGAAAATCCAGCTTATACTTTTGTGGACCATTTGAGCATCATGTTAATCAACCTTTCTGCTAACGGCGGATCCTTTTTTCTTTTTCCCATTGTTGAAGCCTGCCCCTGTGATACTGTACCCATGCTGCAATCAATTCATGTTCTCTCTTTGCAACATCAGGATGCAGTGATGACACATTCTTTAGCTCTTTCGGATCATCCACCAGGTCATACAATTCATCTTTATTATTTAGAACGTTGTAAATATATTTCCATCGGCCGCTTCTTGAGCCAAATAAAAAATCAGAATAGGGAGTGATGAAAAATGCACGGTCATGTTGTACAGGAGAAAACAAACTTCTTCCCTGCCATTCCAAGGCAATAGGCAGACCGGCAATGCCTGCGATCGTTGGGACAATATCTACCAGTTCCCCGATCCTATTACTGGTATCTCCCCTGCAAAGAAGCGGGCTGTATATGATACAAGGTATATGAACATTTTCTTCGTAAATGTAGGAAGCATGTGTGCTTTGGTTGTGAGTACCGAACGCTTCTCCATGATCCCCAACAACTATCACCATTGTATTTTTCAGCATTCCCCTTTCTTCCAGGCCTTTCATCAGACTGCCGAATGCTTCATCTGTACTCTTTAAAGCATTCAGATAATGGTTAAGGTCCTTATTGTTTACATAGTTTACTTCGCTGTCAGCATCAAAAAAATAAGGATAATGCGTCTGGTTGGTCCATAGCATGGAATATTTCTTCTGTATTTTATTTTGATCCAGCCATTGAAAATACCGGTCAACTATACATTCATCATTCAGCCCATCCAATACGGTATTGGTTGTATGGAATGCTTTAAGTGAACAACTGATCACCCTGTTATCCTCCACCGTCTGAAAACCGCTTTTCTGAGCGAAACTTCTCATATTGCTGAATGCCAGGTCGGAGGAAGAAAAAAAGGATGTTTGCCAGCCGTGATCTTTCAGTGCTGCCGGCAGAGCTGGCAGACTACTATAGGAGTATTCATTTAAAAAAGATTTATATGTGATAAGTGGGTAGATACCATTCACCAGGGATAACATGGAATTTGGGGTACTGGGAATGTGTGCATACATATTATAGTAAGCAGTTGAAATACTTTTATATTTTATAAGATTGGGTGTAACTTTTATGGAGCTGTCATATATTCCCACCAGGTCTCTTGGAGTGGATTCCAACACAAACAGGATAATGTTGCTGATCAAGGAAGCAGAGTCCGGTTTCGGGGTAACTTCGGGTTGATGAAACTGTTCCATATATGTTTTACTTTGCCCGGAAACCTTCATGGAATATAATCCCGGGCTCTGCCCGGCAGATATGGCAGAAGAAATAAGTTCAATGAAAGGGTTCCGGATTTTGCCATAGTTGTATGGAATGGTTTTTACCTGTACAAACCCTGCTACCAGGAGAATAAGAAGAGAAGAAAGTAAAACATAATTTGTTTTCTTCATTACCCTTGCAGGTATAAAAGCAAATCCTGTTGCTATCAGTAAGCCCGGGATGAGTAACGAAATAATATTTGAGATCAGCCCGGGAGTAAGATTTTGGGCTACAGCATTCTTTGCCTCAGACCCCTTCATGAAATCAGAGTAATACAGCCATTGATAAGTCAATGGCCTTCCCAGGAATTTTACTATTAAAATATTTGCAATCGCAAATAAGGTGAACAATAAAGTAGTAACCAGGAAGACAGTGAAAACTATATTTTTCAGCCATCTTCCCCCCCGGGTAATATAAAGAAGGAAGAGAAAGAAGGCACTTGCCAGGGATAACCACACCAGGTCCTGGAAAGCAGCTCCGAAAGCCCTGAACGGATGACCAAATAGCTGGTTCATATACATACGCACCAGTATCATCAGAATGGCTGTTCCAAGAACCAGTCCTGCAAAAAAACCTGTTGTTGAAAACGACAATCTTTTTCTGAATATTATAATCAGCACAATACATAAGAATACCAGGAAGAATAAAATGTATTTTGCGATGGTTAAACCATGCATGGAAACGTGATCCCCGGGAATATACAATGCATGATCGTCAATGTGTATATTCCTGTTCTCTGAAAATAATGATGAATAAAATATTTCACCGAAAGTGTCCCAGCCGTCAGTACTGTAATTATTTTTATCAACAGGAACCCAGAATATATAATTCACCATAGTATTCCTGGGTAATGAGAGAATAATTGTAAAGCGGTTGCCGTCTTTGGTCATTTTAGACCAGGCCATTTTCTTTTTTATAAACGTATTTACGGGCAGGTATTTTTTATCAGCCGGCCCCTTCCAGTTATCAACCGCCCATAAAAAATAAATTTCTCCGGCTTTATCAGTTTGATAAGTGAAGCTTTGTGTAATTAATGTATCAGTAGATGTCTTTTGCGCATGCACAAAAAAAGAGATCAGCAAGCAACTAAGCAATGAAAATAATCTCATAAAAGCAGTTCGTTGTAATCAGTAAAAATTAATCAATATTTTTTACATATCAATATTCTTTATATTCTGGGATATGCCACCTTGTACCGTTATTTCATTGACAGAAGCGTTTTTCAAATGGTTTCTGCTTGTGCTTAATTTCAGTTAATTTATCTTTGGCATTATTATCTTCTAATTATGATGAGCATTCAACATTACGAAACCTTTTTGCTGGCAGGCATCCTGCTTAATATTACTCCCGGTAACGATACCATTTATATCTTAAGCAGAACAATTGCTCAGGGCCGTAAAGCGGGGATCATGTCAGTATTGGGTATTGGCACAGGTTCTTTGGTGCACACAACCTTTGCTGCTGTTGGGCTTTCGGTTATCATTGCACAATCACTTGTTCTATTTAATATTATAAAATATGCAGGAGCTGCTTATCTTTTTTATATTGGTTTAAGAATGATCTTTTCAAAATCTTCAGTAATAAAATTAGATGATCCCGGCAACGAAAAATATCCTAAGATATATTGGCAGGCTGTACTAACGAACGTATTGAATCCAAAGGTGGCTTTGTTCTTCATTTCATTTCTTCCACAATTCATTGATCCCACATATTCTAACCACTACTTATCTTTTTTAGTTCTTGGATTATCTTTCACTGTTACAGGAACATTATGGTGTTTATTGTTAGCGTTGTTTGCATCTGTAATTTCTTCAGCACTTATTAAGAATAAAAGAACAGGTAATTACTTAACAAAGGCGTGCGGTTTTATTTTAGTTGCACTTGGCATTAAAGTGGCACTTGTAAAATAATATTTCACCGCAGAGAAAAGAGTGACATAAGTTTTCGAAGGTTTTCACCGCAGAGAAAAGAGGGACATGAGTTTTCGCAGAGTGAATAATTTAAACTCTGCGCAACCTCTTTTAACTCCTTTTCTCCGCGGTAGATTTTCGCACAGTTTTTCTAATTCTCAATTGGATTCTTTGTATTTTGTGAGATACAAAAATCATCTCATGAAATATTTACTGCTATTACTTTTGTGCCTTCCTTTTTATACAAAGTCGCAACCACTCCCATCCATAGAAGATAAAACAAAAAACTTAAAATCTTATCCGGGGTTTATGAAATTTTATTGGGATGAAAGCGCAGGCAAGGTATGGCTTGAAATAAATAAACTGGATTCAGAAATATTATATCAAACTTCTTTGCCTGCAGGATTAGGCTCCAACGATATTGGCTTAGACCGTGGATTATTAGGCAGCACTTCCATCATTAAATTTACACGGGTAGGAAATAAAATTTTAATGGTGCAGCCTAATTATGATTTTCGTGCCATAACAAACGACCTGGCAGAAAAAAGAGCCGTAGAACAATCCTTCGCACAGTCAAACCTGTGGGGCTTTACAGCAGAAGCAGAAACCAAAGGAAGTGTATTGGTAGATGCCACTGCATTTTTTATGAGAGATGCAATGCAGGTTTCCAATCGGTTACAAAATAGCAAGCAGGGTAATTATAGTATTGATCTTTCAAGGTCTGCTATGTATTTGGCACGAACAAAAAATTTTCCTCAGAACACTGAATTTGAAACAACGATAACATTTATAACAAGAGATGCAAGGCCCGGAAATCTTGTTTCATCTGTTGCACCTGTTGGTGATGCTGTCACTTTGCGCATGCATCATTCATTTGTGCAACTGCCAGATAATAATTATAAGCCACGCTTATTTGATGCACGCTCAGGTTTTATTCCTGTTTCTTATTTTGATTACAGCACTCCGGTTACAGAGCCAATCAATAAAATGTTTATCATTCGTCATCGGTTGCAAAAGAAAGATCCTTCAGCAGCAATGAGTGAACCCGTAAAACCAATTATTTATTATTTAGATAATGGCACACCCGAACCCATTCGCAGTGCATTGCTGGAAGGTGCGAAGTGGTGGAATCAGGCATTTGAAGCGGCAGGATACATAAATGCTTTCCAGGTAAAAATATTACCTGAAGATGCTGACCCGATGGACATTCGTTACAACATGGTGAACTGGGTTCACCGTTCTACAAGAGGATGGTCGTATGGTGCAGCGGTTGTTGATCCACGCACTGGTGAAATTATAAAAGGCAATGTAACATTGGGTTCTCTTCGTGTACGCCAGGATTATTTAATTGCGTCAGGATTATTAGCGCCATTTGACACCCCTTTAGGGGACGGGGGCAAAATGCTTAAGATGAGTTTGCAGCGGCTTAAGCAATTAACTGCACATGAAATTGGCCATACACTTGGGCTGATGCATAATTATATTGCAAGTACACAAGGCCGGGCAAGTGTTATGGATTATCCTTCCCCGGTTGTTGGTATAAATAATAAAGGTGAACTCGATCTTAGTGATGCCTACACAAATCAAATTGGTGATTGGGATAAAGTAACAATTGCTTATGGCTATTCTGATTTTGCTGCAGGCATAAATGAAGCAACTGCATTAAATAAAATTTTAACCGATGCTGCAAAAAATGGGTTGACATTTATTTCTGATCGTGATGCAAGAGACCCTGCGGGCCTGCATCCTACCGCACATTTATGGGATGTTGGCAAAGATCCTGTGAGTGGATTAAAAGAAGTAATGAAGATTCGTGAAAAAGCTTTATCGCAATTTGGTGAGAACAATATTGTAAAAGGCACGCCTATGGCAATGATAGAAGATGTGTTGGTTCCTATATATCTTTTTCACCGGTATCAATTGGAAGCGGTTACAAAACAGGTAGGTGGATTAAATTATTCGTATGCTTTAAAAGGAGATGGACAATTTATTACACGTCCGCTTACCAAACAGGAACAATTAAGTGCATTGAATATTGTTGTGGATTGTATGGATCCAAAATTTTTGGCATTGCCGGAAAAGATCATAAAATTAATTCCGCCGCGGCCTGCAGGATATGATTATACAAAAGAATTATTTAACCGCAGAACCGGTTTGGCATTTGATCCATTAGCTGCTGCTGAAAGTGCTGCAGATTTTCCATTATCATTTTTATTTAATCCTTCACGGTTAAACAGGATGGTGCAATACCAGGCAGAAAATAATGGATTGGGTATAGATGAGATGATAAATGTTTTGATGGATAAAACGTGGAAAGCGCCACGCTTAAAGGGATTAGAAGGCTTGATACTTCAGCAAAATGAACAATTATTATTAACTTATTTGTTAGGTGTTTCTCTAAACACAGATATTTCTTTTGCAACCAATGCTGCAATTACAAAAGCAATTGATGATGTAAAAAACTTTGCAACTTCTAAACTTGCAACATCTGATGCAAAAACAAAAGGGTATTATTTATTAACGCTTGAAAGAATAAAAAATCGTTTGGAAGGCAAGCCCTTTGTTCCTGAACCAATGCCGCCGGGATCACCGATCGGTTGTGATATGGATTAGATTTTACCGCAGAGAAAAGAGAAGCAGAGTTTTCGGAGAGATAAAATTTTACTCAGCGAAAACTCTTTTAACTCCTTTTCTCTGCGGTGAAAATCTTAACGTTGATTAACAATAAAACAATGCTGGTTAACTATGATTGTTCTTATGTAAGAATATTTTCGTAGCTGAAAATTTTTCTCTTATGAAACAATTCATTACACTCCTTTCTTTTATTTTTTTATCTGCTCAGGCATTTTCTCAAAACGGAACTGTAAAAGGTATTGCTTTTGATACATCCATAAACCAGGCTGTACCAAATGCAACCATAACAATATTGAAGAAAAAAGATTCTTCATTGATTACATTCAGCATGGCAGATAATAACGGCAGATTTAATTTATCTGAAATCCCGAATGGAGAATACCGCCTTCTTCTTACACAAGTAAATTACCGCAACACAGGTAAGATTTTTACAATTGACAACGAACACAAAAATATTGATCTTGGCAATGTAGTTATGAACGATAAGAATAAAGTGCTGAGCGAAGTTGTTATAGAAGCGCCGCCGGTAACAATGATTGGCGACACAATACAATATAATGCCGGCTCATTTAAAACCCAACCCAATGCAAGTGTTGAAGATCTTTTAAAAAAATTACCCGGTGTAAAAGTTGATAAAGATGGTACCGTAAAAGCGCAGGGAGAAAAAGTGCAAAAAGTTTTAGTAGATGGAAAAGAATTTTTTGGTAATGATCCCAAACTTGCTACAAAAAATTTACCTGCTGATGCAATTGATAAAGTGCAGGTGTATGATAAACTCAGCGACCAGGCGCAGATGACAGGCTTTGATGACGGCAACAGTGAAAAAACAATTAATCTGAAATTAAAAAAAGATAAAAAGAAAGGCGCCTTTGGAAAAGTAAATGCAGGCGCAGGAACCGATGACCGTTACCAGGGAAAGTTTAATGTAAACTCGTTTAAAGGAGCACGACAAATGTCAGTGATAGGCATGGGTAACAATACCAACGCCGAAGGGTTTTCTTTCATGGATATTTTAAATTTTACCGGCGCTATGAACCAATTAAAGAATGGCGGCGGCGGCAATATTAATCTTTCAATTTCTCAGGATGATCCGCTGGCAGGCTTACTGGGCGGCAATAACAGCGGTATCAATACCACATTCGGAGGCGGTGTTAATTACAACAATATTATCGGCACAAAAACAGATTTCCAGAGTAATTATTTTTACAGCCGTTACAATCCAATCCGTACAAGCAATATCCGGCGGCAATATTTTGCGCCGACAAATTTGTATAAGCAAAATTCTTTTACCGATAATATTAATAATACCCATCGCCTAAATTTTAGCGCAGATTACCAGATAGATTCTTTCCGCTCAATAAAAATTGCACCTAATTTCAGTTATCAAAAAACAAGTAACAAAACCACATCGGACTATAATACAGTATCTAACCTGGGAATAAATATAAATGACGGAAACAGTTATAATGTTGCCAACAATGAAGGCACAAGTCTTTCAACCAATATTTTGTTCAGGAATAAATTCCGGAAAAAAGGAAGAACCTTTTCTTTAAACCTGCTCACCAATTTTAATAACAGCGATGGTGATGGCAGCCTTCAATCAATAACTAATTTTTACGACTCTTCCGGTTTGCCACTGCGAAAAGATTCCATAAATCAAAAAAATAATAATGCTGCCAACGTAAAAGGGTTCAATGCAAAAGCGGTATATACAGAACCAATATTTAAAAGATCGCTGTTGGAATTTAGCATTGGCAGAAGTTATACAGAAAATGTTTCTTTTAAAACTACTTATGACTATAACCACAACAACGGAAAATTTGATCTTATAAATAACACACTTACCAATAATTTTAAAAATACCTATGGCTACACCACGGCAGGGCTGCGCATACGCAGGCAAACAAAAAAATATAATTATGCAGTAGGCGGTACATGGCAGCAGGCAGAGCTTGAAGGGGTGATCAGTAATTTTAAAGATACCGTTATAGGCAAAAGCTTTACAAATATTTTACCCAATGCAAGGTTTCAATATAATTTTTCAAGATTTAAAAATGTAACACTTAACTATACCACCAATACCAATCAGCCCTCTATAACACAGTTGCAGCCTGTGCCTGATAACAGCAACCCATTGTACATAAAACTGGGTAATCCTGATTTGAAACAGGAGTTCACACAAAGTCTGAGGCTTACTGCATCATTTGTAAATCCATTTAAAAACAGGAATATGTTTGCTTTTTTTACATTGCAAAAAACACAAAACAAGATAGTGAACTATGATAAAATAAACAGTTTTGGTGTTGACTCTGTATTGCCGGTAAATGTAAATGGTGTGTACAGCATGAATGGAAATATAAGTTTCGGCTTTCCTGTCCATTTTCTTAAAGGCACATTAGATATAAGTTCGGTGATAAATACATATCACGGAAAGCAATTTGCCAACACACTGGAAAATACCATCAATACAATTACGGTAGGCCCCGAAGTAAGATTAGACATGAGCCCAACAGATAAATTAAATCTTTCTTTAAACGCTTCCCTCAATTATTCAAAAACAACATATTCAATTCCATCTGCCCGCAACTCAAAATATTTTACACAGGAGTATGGTGTTGATCTTAACTGGCAATTTGCCAAAGGATTTTTACTGGCAACAGATTTTAATTACCGCATCAATAACCAGTATGCTGCAGACTTCAACACAAAAATTTCTTTGTGGAACGCATCCTTCAGCAGGCAGGTACTGCATTTTAATCGAGGCGAATTAAAACTTTCTGTAAAAGATCTGCTAAATCAAAACATCGGTATCAACCGCAGCGCCAATCAAAACTATATTGAAGACAGCAGGGTAAACACTTTACGCCGTTTCTTTTTGCTGAGTTTTACTTATAACCTTACTAAAACGGGATTGAACAATTCAAACAATGGAGGGATGAGGATGATGCGATAATAATTTTAGATATTTTTTTATTAAGCTATATCTAAGCGAATAAGGCTGGTGATAATAATAGCAATAAAAAATTAATCATAACTCTGACTAAAATTTACGGATTGCGAAAAAGTATCATATACTTTCCTGTTATGCGAAACTGCCGGAATCCAATTTGGTGATTTTTTTAAAGCATCTAAGGCTAATTTATCAAATACATCAGATACCGGAACATTATCTTCAACATCAATAACTTTCCCTTCATCAGTAATAGTGCCTGTAACAACATTAATTATCTGGTGGTTGTTCTGTATTTCATAGTTGGATGGGAAATGTAAATTTTTAGACATGTATTTACTCCATGCTTTACTACCGCCCGCAAAATACGCATCTCTATCACGGGAAGTTGTATCTGTTATTGCACTTCCATTTTCATCAAAGTAATGTTTATCTTTTAAAATATTATGGTCGAATACTTCTACAGAACTTAGTTTACCATTTTTATGAAAATATTGCCACGTGCCCTGTTGTTTATTAAATTCAATATATTTTCCGGCAGAAGATGGATTGCCATTATCAAACCACGAAACAAATACACCGTTTCCTTTAGCATCAACGTTTAAAGAATCCCTTGGATATCCGTTGCTGTACCACCCCAGGGATATACCGGTTAAATTACCATCTTTATAATTTAAAGAATCTTTTAGCGATCTGTCCTGAAAATAATTTAGCCAAACCCCTTCCTTTTTATTGTGAACATATCTGCCCACACTTTTTATTATCCCAATAGAGTAAAACCAATAAAATGTTCCATTACTAATTGTGTTTTCCTGGTCCTCATATAATCCTGCCATTTGTATTTTTTTCAGATTAATGAAAACATCAGTTCTATACCAACCTGTATCAGTATTTTTTACGTTTGAGTAAAATCTTGCATCCTCAATCATACATGGGCGCCATTTATAATCGTAATACCGCTCCGTTTTTTTTTGCGAATAAGCGGTAGTAATAGTAAAGATTGCGATAAGAAAAAATAAAAATTTGGCAGGTGTCATTAATGATAGGTTTTGAGGTATAATAGGGATATACAAATTTATAGAAATATTTTAAACCATTAATATCTTTTGTGTCACACCTTGCAATGTCATTAAGTTAAGAATACACGATACAAACCAGGAAGGTTTTTTTCAAGATTTTAAATTGAGAAAGAATTATAAAACCTTCTTGGTTTGTGTTAACTTAATGCGTTGTGTTTTTTATATCAATCCATCCAAATAATGTTGAAAGTAAAAAAAAGTAGTAATTTAAAAGCGTGAACAATGAATATTAATCTACTTATAAAAAACAATTATTAAAGCGCCAAAATTTATTTATGAAAAAAATACTCTTCATTTTATTTTTATTTATTGCAGCATGCAATAACAATTCAACACAGAACCAGGATATGCTAATCAAAAAATCTTCGGATGAACCTGTAGTAAAAGATGAAGCTGCTGCTATGCTTCAGGTAAAAGCTTTACCAAAAGTAAAAGATGCAATTATCAGCATTGCATCTGTTTTATATGTTACCGTTGATTACAGCACACCGCAAAAGGAATTTGCAGAAAGTGTTTGCCGGCTATTGTCAAAATACGAGACAAGTGTTGAAAGAATAAAAGTTGTATAATTCGGAACGTCAACTGATCCTAAACGGGAGAACGCTTATGGGATTATATTAGCTGATGTTTGGTGTAAATAATTTATTGCTGTCATTTACTTTATATCTTACCGAAAGCAGAACGTTTCGTCTTTGCGGGGAGGAGGAACGACGAAGCAATCTTAAATTATTTATGAATCTTTCCGTTCTATCAAGCTTATATAATGTGGCTAATTTATTATAAATTCCAACAGAGGATTGCCACATAAGATGCCGGGTTCTTTTCAATTCAAACCATCTTATAACAGGCATATTTATTTGCAATGACATACATGCTGGAAAAGTTTTCCAAAAGTTATTCCCGCAGAACAATTTTGAGTACATTTGTTTTTATGTAAGAGTGATAGTAAAATATGTTAACTTGAGCATCTTATTTTTTTAATAAGTTTTTTCCTTAACCAACTGCTAATTAGTAATATTAATATTTCTCAAAAGGAAACTAATTCATGCCTTCAACCGAGCGGGATAAAACAAAAATTCTCTCTAAAAACCTCTTTCCGGTTGTAGGCATTGGCGCTTCAGCCGGCGGGCTTGATGCTTTTAAAAAATTACTGGGTGCCATTCCCGAAGAGTCGGGCATAGCTTATGTGCTGGTGCAGCATTTAGATCCTAAACATGAAAGCATGTTACCCGAACTGCTACAAAAAGTTACCAAAATACCGGTAATGGAAATTACTGATGATATCCGGGTAGAGCCCAATCATATTTATATCATCCCCAGCAACAAAATGATGATTGCTAATGATGGCGTACTGAAACTTAAACCCCGCCCGGAAAAAGGCAGGAACGAACGAAACCTCGCCATTGATCTTTTTTTTACATCGCTGGCAGAAGTGCACCAGGAATTTGCAATAGGCGTGGTATTATCCGGTACTGCATCCGACGGTACGCAGGGATTAAAAGCCATTAAAGACCATGGGGGCATTACCTTTGCGCAGGACGAAGAATCGGCAGAATATGAAGGAATGCCACATAGTGCCGCCCTGGCAGGAGTGGTGGACTTTATTTTGCCACCTGAAAAAATGCCGAAAAAATTGTTAGAAGTCATCAGCAAAACAGTAATTACTGATGATGAAATTCAAAATATTCCACAACAGCAGGAAAATGTTTTTAAACAAATTCTTTCCCTGCTTACCATCCGCATGGGAGTGGATTTTACCTATTACAAACAAACCACTATCCGCCGCCGCATATTTCGCAGAATGGTGGTTAATAAAAACGAAGAGCCAGGCGAATATCTAAAATTTTTAAGAGCAAATATCCAAGAGCAGGACCTTTTATACCAGGACCTGCTGATACCCGTTACGTCTTTTTTCCGCGACAAAAAAACCTTTGATAATTTATCCACACTTGTTTTTCCATCTATTCTAAAAAATAAAACACCCGGAGAAATAACAAGGATATGGGTGGCAGGCTGCAGCACCGGCCAGGAAGTATATTCTATTGCAATTTGCCTGAAAGAATTTTTAGGTGACCAGCATGAACGGATACAAATTTTTGGCACAGACCTTAGCGAACCAGCTATTGTAAAAGCCCGTAATGGCCTGTATGAAAAGATCGAAACAGCGACTGTGTCGCCGGAGCGATTGCAGAAATTTTTTACCAAATCAAATGGCAGTTACCAGGTGAATAAGAGTATCAGGGATATGTGTGTATTTGCCCATCACAATTTTTTAAAAGACCCTCCTTTTGGCAAAATGGATGTAATAAGCTGCCGCAATGTGCTTATATACATGGAGCCCTACCTGCAAAAAAGGGCATTGACAACTTTTCATTATGCATTAAACACCAAAGGGTTTTTATTGCTCGGTACATCCGAAACTACCGCCGGTGTATCCGACCTTTTTGAAGCGGCTACAAAAACTGATAAATTATTTACCCGGAAAAATGTGCCCGGCAAGTTTATAAAGGTAGCCAGCCAGCGAAGCGAACAAGTTTTGAACCGCCTGCTGCCAAACGGTTCCAAAAACGAAATCATCCGCACCGACTTTCAAAAAACGGCCGATGATATTTTACTTACTAAATACACCCCGGCGGGTGTGGTAGTAAATGAGACTTTAGACATTTTGCATTTCAGGGGCAACACCACAAACTATTTAGAACAAGCTCCGGGTAAACCCAGCCATAATTTATTGATGATGGCAAAACCGGGTTTGGCTTTTGAACTGCGTAATATTTTGCACAAGGCAAAAGCTAAAAAAATAACGGTTGTAAAAGAAAATATCCCGGTGGATGTAAATGGCGCCATACGAAATATTTCCCTCGAAGCCATTCCACTACCAAACACGGTGGAGCCCTTTTACCTTATACTCTTTCACGACAATGATTTAAATAACAGTAACGCCCAGGCAGATTCAGCAGCAATAAGCAAAAAGAAAACAAATTTTGCCAGAACAAAAAACGACGAAAAAGATTTGCGGATACGACAATTAGAGGAGGAACTATTACAGGTACGGGAAGATATGCGCAGCATTACCGAAGAACAGGAGGCCGCAAACGAAGAACTACAAAGCGCCAATGAAGAACTGCTCAGTAGCAGCGAAGAATTACAAAGCCTGAACGAAGAGCTGGAAACCAGCAAGGAAGAATTACAAAGCACCAACGAAGAATTGACTGTTTTGAACCACGAATTAATTAACCTGAATGAGCAGGTAACAGATGCAAGAAATTATTCCGAAAGCATAGTGGCCACCCTTTATCAACCTTTGCTGGTGCTGGATAAAAACCTGCGGGTAAAAACGGCTAACCAGGCTTTTTATAAAACATTCAAGGTAAATGAACAGGAAACAGAAGGCGTATTGATTTACGACCTGGGCAACCGCCAATGGAATATACCTGAGCTGCGGACCTTGCTGGAAGAAATTTTACCACAAAAAAAGCAGATCACGGATTATAAGGTAACCCATAACTTTTTATCTATTGGCGAACGGATAATTTTATTAAGTGGTCTGGAATTAACGAGAGAAAAAAAAGAAGAAAAACTGATCCTGCTTTCTATTGAGGATATAACAGATAAAGAGAAATACAAAAATAGCTTGATAGCAAATGAGAAACGTTTTCGCAGTTTGATCGTACAGGCTACCCATCCTATTTGTATTTTAAAAGGGAAAGAAATGGTACTGGAAGTAGCAAATGAAGCCATACTTAAATTATGGGGGGCACAACCGGAAATGATTGGAAAACCGTTCCTGGAAATTCTTCCTGAAATGAATGAGCAGCCATTTACCGGATGGTTACATAATGTATATAAAAATGGAGTTACCCACCTTGGCAAAGAAGAACCTGCTTATTTTAACCGGAAGGATGGAACGGTAGAAACTATTTATTTCAACTTTTCCTACCAGCCGTACCTGGAAGATGACGGCACTATTTCAGGAGTAATGGTAATAGCCGACAATGTTACAGAACAGGTGCTTGCCCGCAAAAGGATTGAAGAAAGCGAGGCAAAATACCGTTCACTTTTTGAAACCATGGAACAGGGTTTTTGTATTATTGAATTAATATTTGATAATGCCAACAGACCTGTTGATTATCTTTTTGTAGAAGTAAACCCTGTATTTGAACAACAAAGCGGGTTAAAAGATGCTGCAGGAAAAACAATACTGGAACTGGTTCCGGATTTTGAAAGGAAGTGGATGGAAATTTTTGGAAAAGTTGTTGCCACCGGTCAGTCCACACAACTTGTAGAAGGTTCAGTGGCATTGGGCCGCATGTTTGAGATAAATGCATTTAAAGTGGGCGAAGCGGAGAGCCGCAGGGTAGCCGTACTTTTTACTGATGTAACCGAACGCAAAAGAGCCGAGCAAACCCTGGTAGCAAGCGAAAGCCGCTTTCGCAACATTGTAGAAAAAACATCTACTCCTATTTGCATTTTAAAAGGAGAAGATATGATTCTTGATGTCGCAAATGAATCGGTATTTAAAATCTGGCATGTGGGTAATGAAGCGATTGGAAAACCATTCCTGGAAATTATTCCGGAAATGAAGGACCAGCCTTTTATGGGTTATTTACTGGATGTTTACAAAAATGGCATCACGCATTATGGCCAGGAAGAACCTGCTTATTTCATACGTGAAAACGGTGAAAAGGAAACACTTTATTTCAACTTTGTTTACCAGCCCTACAGGGAAGATGATGGCACTATTACCGGGGTGATGGTGCTGGCTACTGATGTTAGTGAACAGGTTTTAGCTAGAAGAAAAATAGAAGAAAGTGAAGAACAATTTCGTATTCTTACTAATTCAATGCCTCAAAAAATATGGACTGCTGATGCTAAAGGCAATAAAAATTATTTTAATCAAACATTGCTCGACTATGCAGGATTCTCTTTTGAAGAATTAAAAGGCGAGGGATGGCAAAAAATTATTCATCCGGATGATTGGGAAAAAGATAAAAAACAATGGGAGGAATCCATAAGCACAGGAAAGGACTATGAGACGGAAAACAGGTTGCTCAGAAAAGACGGGGAATATTTATGGCATCTTACAAGGGCAGTAGCTTTAAAAGATGAGGATGGAAAAATAAAAATGTGGGTAGGTTCTAAAACTGAAATTCATGATCAAAAAACAAAAGAACAGGCAAAAGATGAATTTATAGCTATTGCCAGCCATGAATTAAAAACGCCGCTTACAACCGCTAAAGCTTACATACAATTGGTGCAGCTAAGTATGGAGAAAACAAATGACAAAGATTTGATGTTTGCGAAAAAAGCAGGTGAATCCATTGACAGGCTGAATAATCTTATTGCAGAATTATTAGATGTGAGTAAGATACAAAATGGAAAACTTCCGCTGCACATTAGCACATTTAATTTTAATGATATGATAACGGCCTCTATAGAGCAATTGCAATATGGAGCCCCTATGTATAGCATAATAAAATCGGGAGAAATAGATCAACCTGTAACCGGCGATAAACAAAGATTGCAGCAGGTAGTTATAAATTTATTGACCAACGCCATAAAATATTCACCTAAGAATTATAAAGTGTTTGTACATTTGGTTAAAGAAAATGGAGAAGTAACAGTTTCAGTAAAAGACAATGGTATTGGTATTCGCAAAGAGAATCTCAAAAAAATATTTGAGCGGTACTACAGGGAAGATGGACGTTCTATTCATTTCCAGGGCCTGGGTATAGGATTATCTATTTGTTATGAAATTATTCAACGCCATAATGGGAAAATATGGGTACAAAGCGAGCCGGACAGGGGCAGCACTTTTTATTTTACATTACCAAGATAAGCTATGCAGAAATGTGTTTTAATTTTTGATGATGATACTGAAATATTATTAGTGTGTAAATTAATATTAGAGCAACAAAATTACCGGGTAGAAACCAGGACACGGTGCGATAATATTATTGAGGATATCAGCGATGTAAAACCCGATATGATCTTATTGGATCTATGGATACCTGAAATAGGTGGAGAAAATGCAATATCCCTTATGAAGAATAACAAGGCTACCCAACATATTTCCGTCATACTTTTTTCTGCCAATGATGAAATTGAGGAAGTTTGCAACAGGTCAAACGCAAACGGATTTTTAAAAAAACCTTTCGATGTTTCCACTCTTAAAAAAATAGTAGAAGAACATATTAGTAAATATGCAGCTTAGTTTTGTTTATGGCATTTCTTAAAGCCAATAACATTTAGGGCATGTCTAATTACAGAACTTTCCAAAAGTTGGTAATTATAAACTAACGCCAATACTTAATTTAAACTTTTGGAAAGTTTAAACTTATTTTTTTCTTCTTTGCATGAAATTTTACCCGCATCATTTATTTAAAAATAAAAACCGTCCCAATATAGAGACGGTTTCATTAAAAATAAAATGAGTTATTTTAAAACCTAAAATTTAAAGAAGCCTGGAAGATAGTACCCAATTGGCTGAACTGGGAACCATTATAGGCTAAAATTTTATAGCGGCCACTAAATTCTAAAAATCCTTCCAGCAAACTTTTTGCTGCAGCATTATTTAAAACAGCCTGGCCTGCAGGGTTTAATGCTTCAAGTTTCCACTTAGGTAAAACATTCAGTATATTATTTACAGTAACAGAAAAATTTATTTTATCCGAAATATCAAATCCTACATTTATATCAGTAACTACTGCAGGCGAAAATTTCTGCCTGATGTTTTCCAAATCACTTCCGCCATTATCTAAATCCTGAAACTGTGTTGTTCCAAATAAAGTATTATTAAGATTAACACTAAATTTATTAATGTGATAATCTGCCCCCAATACTACTTTATATTTTGGACGACTTTCAGTTAATAATGATTTTATTTGTGTACTAAGTATGGTTGAGCCATCTGCTTTTATAGGTGCAGGATCATTTGGGCTGCCTAATATTTCATTTTTTAAAGTGTAATTGCCAGCCAGGTTTACACCCAGCTTTCCGTTGCCTAAATCAATGTTTTTATAATTGGCAACAAAATCAATTCCGTTAGTTCTTGTCTTTATACCATTAATAAAAAATTGAATTTGTTTTATCCCGGCATTTGCCAATATCATTCCCAATGTACTATTCGGATTGCTGGAAGAAATAGCCGAACTGTACACGATTCTGTCTCTTATAGTAATGTTATAAAAATCTAACGTTATACTCAGGTTTTTAATGGGGTTTAAACCTAAGCCCACAGTAAAGTTGTCTGATTTTTCAGGTTTTAATAATGGTATGCCCAAAGCAAATGCCTCTTTACTTCGGTTATTAAATAAACCTGAAAGTTGTATGGTGCCTCCCACGAAGGATGCCTGGGTTGATTGGGCAAATATCTGGTGTAAAGTAGGCGCTCTAAACCCACTTGATACAGAGCCTCTGATTACCACTTTATCTCCGGGAATTTTATATCGGGAAGATACTTTATAAACAAAGGCATTTCCAAAATCGCTGTATCTTTCTCCACGTACTGTACCATTTACCAGAAAGTCTTTGGTAATATCCCAACTTGCATCTAAATAGGCGCCAAAGTTAAACCGGCTGTTGGTGGTAGCATTTTCCTGGCGGATACCGGGAAATGAATTAGCTCCCTGTCCTGAATAGGAAGCAGTATCACCTGCTATAATTTTAAAAGTCTCCTGTCTTATTTCCGTACCAAAAGCTAAACCAAAATTATCAGTGATAGATTTAGAAACATCGTAGTTGCCAATAATATTTGTAAATCTAAATCCACCCGGTTTAAAAGAAGTAGGGCTGGCAGCCTTCAAATCATGATTCACTGTATTATCAACGCTATATATTTGTTGGTTACCTCCAAACGTAACGCTTACATCATTCTTCCATCCGCTTTTTTCATTTTTCATACCGAACGTTGCATTATAATCAATTAAATCTCCCTCAAATGTAGGCTGGTAGCCTATATAGGTAGTACCTGCTGCATGTAATAAACCATAGTCCTGTTTCCAGTAAGGTGTACGGTAATTGGCATTACTAATAACTTTTTTTGAAACAAAAGCAGCATTGCTGTAAAATTGACCGTTCTCGCCAACGGGAACACCTAAGTTATAAAGAAATTTTGCAGCTGTAATTTCTCCCGTGCCATTTGTATTTTTTCCGGTAGGATAAATTTTAAGAAAATCTACAATGGGTTTGTTTACCGGGTCTGTAGCTGGTTTGGATGGATCACCAAAGGTGGCTATTTCTGTAGGCACATCAATAATTCCGGAGCGGACTGCATTATTCTGATGGCTAAAATCTATTGTATAATTAATAAATCCGTTGCGTGGCAAACTGGCGCCACTATTAAAAGCTAAACCATAAGTACCTCCATCGCCTTTGCTGGTAACACCGGCATTAAGGTTTAAAGAACTATATTGAAATTTATCTTTTAAAATTACATTCATTACACCCGCTATGGCATCTGAACCATATTGCGCAGAAGCGCCATCACGTAATATTTCCACACGCTTTATAGCATCGGTAGGTATGGCAGATAAATCTGCGCCTGTTTCACCCCTGCCAGGTGCAAACTGTACATATAGCAATGAACTTAAATTTTTTCTTTTACCATTTATTAAAACCAATGTGCGGCTGGGGCCGAGGTTTCTAATTTCATAAGGATCTAAAAGTGTAGTTGCATCATTTACGGGTGTATTAATAGTATTGAAAGATGGTACACGGTATTGCAGCGCTTTATCAAAACTTAATTGCCCTGTTGTTTTTAAATCAATAGCAGAAAAAATATCTACAGGCAATGGGGTTTCGGTTAAAGTTCTTTGTGCATTTCGGCTACCTACTGCAATTGTTACAGATTCTAACACGGTTTGTTGTCTGGATAATTCAATCGTTATTTCTGTAATTCCATTTAATGATATACGCTCAGGTGCATAACCCACCTGCGTAATATCTAATTTTGATTGTGGCGTTGCTTTAATTGTAAATACTCCATTCGCATCAGTAGTTACTCCAACAGAACTCCCTACTACCTTAACGGAAACACCTGCGAGAGGTTCTTTAGTGGAGATATCAATAATTTTTCCTGAAATTGTTTGGGCAGATGCTGCATTAATTATAAAAAATGCAACAGCAATTGTAAGTGTTAATAATTTGGGGTTCATAAAAGTTTAGTTTGAGTAAAAAATAAAGCGTGGTATTTGAGAAGGTTGGCACTGTGAAAGTATAAAATTCTTTTTAGAAGATGTTCTAATTCTTATTTGCCTGTAATCCATTTATGAGATAGAATTTTTTTCCACTATAAATAGGTGGTTATAAGTATAAAAAAGGAACAAAAAAAAACCGCCTCAACAATTGAGACGGCAGTATAAACTGCGAAATTTTTTAATTGCGGATAATAACACGGTTGCCATTGCCCTGGTTATTCTTTTGCATTTCGGCCATCATCTTTTCTCTTTCTTTTGTAAATTCATCAGGAGTAACTTTTTTTCCTTTCGTTGGTTCTTTAATAGTGGCTATATCAATTTTGGTTTGTATCTCCAGCGCTTTGTACACCATGCGTCCATTGTTCATATCAAGCGCAAGTATCAGTCCCGGTAATTGTCCCTGCACTTCCGGCCCTGCAGGTACAGGAATATCATTGGTAAACCATGCAACCATTTTTGTAGTATCGTTTATTTCTTTTCTTTCCATTTTTCCATTATCCATATTCATTTGAGTACGCTTGCCTGTGCGCTGTGCAATTGCCTGCTGGCATGCATGACCAAGAATAGTTTGTGTTTCGCCTGTAAGTTTCCAGTTAAGTTTACGAATACTGTCTGTTATAATAAATTTTTTATCCATCATATCTCTTTGCTCTGTTTTTTTTGCTGCGCCAAAATCATAAAATATAATATCGTTCTGACCTGGTGCCATCATTCTTATCTGCATGCCATTGGTGTTCATCTCATCAGTATTTTCATCTTCATCAATATGTTTCCATACCGATTGATTGTTGCCAAAGCTCAATTCAAATTTATCGGTACGGCTTTTAGGCATCATTTGTTGCAGGTGATCATTATCGTTAATCTGAATTTGCATTTGCATGGTTCGCTGGTAAATTACCTTGCCCTCTTTCTGCTGAGCAAATATCGAAAGCGAAAAGCAAATGCTGATGAATGCAAAAGAAACTTTTTTCATAAAATTTTATTTACCGGTTTGTATTTATTTATTTTAAAAATCAAAACTAATACCTGCATGTGGGTTCATAGGTTAACGCACCTTGCATTAAGGTTAATAAAGGTTAACAGCTCTGTTAACCGCCCAACGAATAAACTATTTTTGTTATTACAAATTATGAAAAAACTACGGTGGCTTACTGTTTTAATGGGCATTACTCTAATTATAATTATTGGTTTCCAGACATACTGGTTAAAAGATAATTATGACAGGGAAAAAAGAACTATGCAGATCAAGACAGGTGTTGCTTTCCAGGAAACTATCCGGCAACTGCAAACAGCAAAATTAAAATTACCTGATTCTTTTATGCCTGATTTCAACCATAAAGGAAGAGCAAGAATTTTTATTGATGAAGATATCAATGAATCAAAAATAGATATAAAGAGACGACCACGCCGTGAGATAATTACGATGGTAAATACGTTGCGTAATTCTGTGAAAAAAGATACCGGTTTAAATGCAACTGTTATGATAACTATGAACAAAGGAGCCCGGGAAGAGTTTAAAAATACATCTGTAACAGAGTTCAGTAAACGTGCAGATAGCGGTGATCATGTTTTTAATCTTTTATACAGAGTAGATTCCTTACAGGATTCATTAAAACTTCCTGAGATAATAAAAGCCTATTCGGGAACATTAAAAAAAGAAGGACTGAAAATCCCTTTCACAGTTTCAAAATCAGATAGCGCTGAAGCAAAGGAAGAACAGGATCTTTCAGCCGTAATTGTGGGCTTTGCTCATCCTGTTACCTATCGTCTATCGTTGGGAAATACTGGGCCCTATCTTATTAAAAGAATTACGCTCCCAATTTTATTTTCTCTTTTTTTAGTGAGTGTTACTATTTTTTCGTTTGTGTTATTGTATCGCAATTTATTAAAACAACAAAAGCTGGCGGAAATAAAAAATGAATTTATAAGTAACATTACGCATGAATTAAAAACGCCGATCGCAACAGTTAGTGTTGCTATAGAAGCGCTGAAGAATTTTAATGCCATACATGATCCGCTGAAAACAAAAGAGTATCTTGATATTTCAGCCAATGAATTACAGCGTTTAGGTTTGCTGGTTGATAAAGTGCTTAAACTTTCAATGTTTGAGAATAAAGAAATTGAATTGAACAAAGAGCATTTTGATATGAAAGAATTAACCGGGGAAGTGTTGGATACAATGAAACTTCAGTTTGAAAAAAATAACGCACTTGTTAACTTTAAAACCGATGGAAATGATTTTATCACTACTGCTGATAAACTTCATATCACTAGTGTTATTTATAATTTGCTTGACAACGCATTAAAATATAGTAAAGAATATCCGGTAATTAATGTGCACCTTTCTGCGCAGCAAAATAATATTAAATTAATTGTAAGTGATAATGGTATTGGCATTGCGCCGGAATATCACTCCAAAATATTTGAAAAGTTTTTTCGTGTGCCCACAGAAAATAAACAGGTGGTTAAAGGTTATGGACTGGGACTGAGTTATGTTTCTCATATTGTTGACCGGCATAAAGGAACAATACATTTGGAAAGTGAAATAAATAAGGGAAGTACATTCACAATTAAAATACCAGGGATACATGGCGAAGGTTAAAATATTATATGTTGAAGATGAAAGTTTTCTTGGAAAGATTGTAAAAGAAAGTCTTGAAAGCAGGGGCTTCGAAATATTTATGGAGGAAGATGGAGGCAAGGCTGTAGCATTATACAACACATGCAAGCCGGATATTTGTGTGCTTGATGTTATGCTGCCTAATAAAGATGGATTTCAGATTGCGGAAGAGATCAGGGCCATCAATGAAAAAGTTCCTCTTTTATTTTTAACGGCTAAATCGCAAACCGAAGATCTTGTAAAAGGATTTAAAATTGGCGGCAATGATTATATACGTAAACTATTTAGTATGGAAGAGCTTATTGTGCGCCTGGAAAATATAGTAAAGTATACCGGGAATAAGGAGAACACTGATAAAAAAGAGGTAATAAATATTGGGAAGTATACCTTTCATTTACCAAGGCAAGTTCTATCAACAAAAGATAATGAGCAGAAGCTTTCTTTTTGTGAGGCAGAGTTGCTTAAAGTTTTATACCAAAACCGGGATAAAATAATTGCCCGTCGGGATATTTTAAATTTATTATGGGGTAACGATAATTTTTTTAACAGCCGCAACCTGGATGTTTACATAACCAAGCTTCGTGGATATTTAAAAGCTGACCCATCTGTTGAAATACTTACCATTAAAGGGATTGGTTACAGATTTTTGATGGGATCAGGATAATTATATATTCATACATTCACGATAGAACCCTACACTATTCACCTCTTATCACCATAAAATTTATGGATATGCCGGTTGGCATGCTTTTTTCTATGAGTTAACCAGTAAAAAACTTTACACCCATGCACATATTAAGCGACATGTTAAAGCCTTTTGCCAAATTGCTGTCAAAAGACCCAGTCTCCAAAAAAGACTTCGTGAAAATTGCACATGAAAAAGCGTCTCCGCATCAAAAAAAATTATTAGATCTTTTGCAAATGCTACAGTTTTCAGAAGCACACAGAGAAGGTGAAGAATTGGTACTTGAGTAAGTATTTATTAGCCAGCTTTTGTACTACTCCTTATTGTGTAGCATAAAATTTTATCTGCATTTAGCAACCTTCTTCCAAAACAAAACCTTTTTGTAATTATATTCTCTGCCAATAAAAGCGTAGAAGTATTTTAAGAATTAAAGGTTCGTTACAGGAACTCTTTCACAATAATCTCTTATACGTTCTTAAAGCTTAATAGTATTTTGCTTTATTGAAGAACCTGCAATTTTCTGAATTTTCACGCTATTTTCTTTTTGTTCCTCTGTATTGGAATTATAAGATAATGCTAAATAGCTGAGTAAAGGAATTGCAATTGCTACAGCAATTACCATTAAGGCGTACATAGTGCGTTTAAAATTTACCCATAAACTGCTTTCTGATTTAATTAATTGAGTTCTCATGTTTTTATTTTAAATGGTTATTATTTTTTGATAGAACAAATATACATGCTTTCTATTGTACTATACAATACATAGTACATTGAATGGCATAATAGCGTTGTAAGTGGTAGAATAATTTGATGAATGACAAAAATGCTGAAACATAACAGGGATAAGGATTACAGCGGATGGAATGTTAAATAATGTTAAAAAGGATGGGTATGCAATCCCATTTTTTAGTAGAAATAGAAGTTAAAAATGAAGTAAAAAAGAAGTGCCGACCCCTTCAACAGAGTGTATTTGAATATTGCCACGATGAAGCATCATTATTTGTTTGCTCAGGCTTAAACCAATACCGCTTCCATTTTTTTTAGTACTAAAGAACGGAATAAATATTTTATCTATTACTTCAGCCGGCATCCCGGTACCATTATCCGCAACACTAATAACCATTTTATTATTAGAATCTCTGTAAGATGATAAAACAATTTTAGCTTCTGCTTTATCTTTTACCGCCTCAATACTGTTTACAACCAGGTTAATTAATACCTGTTCAATAAGATTGGTATCAACTTCCAGCATTATACCTGTATCCTTTAAAACAATTTGAAGGTCAATATTTTTTTGGTCAAGCGTAGGTTGCATTAACTGGTTAATACTTTCAAAAAAACAGGTAGAAAGAGTAGAAGTATTAAATAAAGAAGGAACAATAATTCCTGCCCAGCTATATGAATTAAAAGGCCAGCAGGCGAATGATGAATTGGCTGTTATTACTTATGAGAATGCGGTACAGGCATCCAAATTATTGTTGAGCCAGTTGATGAATATTGCGTATGATAAAAATATGGAAGTAGAAAGATTGACAGCGGATAATTACGCAATGAATTATGAAGCCGATCCCGGATCAATTTATAAAACGGCTGTATCGCAGTTGTCACAAATAAAAGCAACTGAATTGCGAAAGCAAAGTGCAGACAAAGCAGTGCAGGTAGCCCGCGGAGAATTTTATCCGCGGGTTGGCTTGGGTGGAAATATTGGCACTAACTATTCCAGTGCGGCACAAAATGATATCTTTTTAAATTCGGTGCAGGTGCCGTCAGGTGATTTTGTAACTGTTAGCGGCAACCAACTTCCTGTTATTACAACCAAATCAAATTTCAGTTCAGAGAAAATAAAATATTCCAGCCAGTTCAATAATAATTACAACACCTCTGTAAATCTCAGCATTCGTGTTCCTATTCTAAACGCATTCAGGGCGAGAAACAATGTGGCACTGGCTAAGAATGATGTAAAAAATGCTGAATACATTGCTGAAACAGCCAAAATACAATTAAAGCAATCTATTGAACAAGCCTGTTTTAATATGACAGGCGCTTACAAAAAATATTCAACGCTGCTGCAACAGGTAAATGATTTTGCACAAGCTTTCCGCGGTGCAGAAGTGAGATATAATGAAGGTGTATCAACACAGGTGGATTATTTAATTTCAAAAAATAATTTAGACAGAGCTAACATTAATCTTATAACTGCCAGGTACGGGTACATATTCCAGACAAAAATTCTTGACTATTACCAGGGTAAACTTATTTTATAAGATGTTTTTTTCTCCCTCAATAATTTTTTTATTTGCGGTAGTTTATGGATTCTGTTATATATTTTATCTTATATTTTGAGAATAGGATACTATTTAATAAGTTCGGTAATTAAAAATTGTTGAACTTTATATAACAGTAACAGCTATGAGGATTTTACTTTTTTTTCTATTAATAATATCGGGTTGCAGCACTTCGCTGCATGTTGGGCGCATGCAAAACGTAAAAGCATTTTCCGGTTCTGCCAAATCCCTTTCTTTAACTCCCGCAGAATTATATCATAATGTTTCTGATTTCAGGCATCATTTAAGATTGGTAGAAAGCAGCACCTTATTTACTGCTGATAAAATTATACCAAGGCTTAACCAGACATTAGAGTTGAAACAGGCTTTTGAAGACAATGTTGTTAAGGTAGAAAGTGCCTGCGAATTATTAAGTGTGTATATAGATGGCCTTGCTTTGCTGGCTGGTGAGGAAAAAAACTGGAGAGAAAAAACTATAGATCTGCCTGTAAGAATGAATGGCATACTAAACAATTATAATAAGGCTTTTGGCAAAAAGATACCTTCCGGAACAGGTAATTTTTTAGGATCTGTTATAAGTAAATTAGCCTCCATGCGTTTACAGCAATTGCAAAAAAAATATCTTGTAGAGTATATTACTTCCGGAGATGTTATTGTAAATGATGTATGTGATTATTTTACAGAAGAGGTAAGTGTAGGGTTAAAATCCGAACTAAATTCGCTGGATGCACAGTTTGATAATGTAATGCGTAATTTTTATGATAACATAGAAATTTATGAGCGAAAGCAAAATGTAAGCTCATTTAATTATTATAAATATTATAACCCTGTTTATCTGGGCCTTAAGCAAACACTTGTGCAGCTTCATATTTTGCTGGATGAAACAACAGTTGCCATGCAGAAAATAAAAGCAGCGCATACAAAATTACTTTCTTCTTTAAAAGACAATATTTCCGGCGAATTTCTTTTGGAAGTAGAAGACCTTTACCTGATGATGGGGAAAATTAAACACGGCTACGATAATTTAAAAGCACTTGACACTTTAAAATAATTTATATGAACAGGTTTATAATTTTATTTATCTCCGTATTTTTATTCTTCTCCTGTAAAAGTTCTACAGATAAATCTGAAACACAAAAAACAAAAAATACAACAGATACATCATCAGCATTTCAATTTGATCCTACCATGGCCACGGGTACAAAAGCTGAAAAAGAAGCACAGGTAATGCTGCTTATCAATATGGCAAAGCAAACAATGGATTCAATTGATGCAGCATATACAACAATAAGAAGTTCCAGCCGGCTTATGAATCTTTCAATGGAAGAGCGGGAAGATGTGAATGAAGCATTGCAGCAGATGAATGTTGCCAAAGAACTTATAGTGTTAGAAACGCAAAAGGAAATTATTGACCAGTTGCGGGAAAAAACGAGCTCACTTAATTCGGTTATAGATCATATAAATAAAACATCGGACAGGTTAAATAATATTGCTTTTACTATTTCAAAAATTTCAAATATCATTGCGAAAACTACCAGTATGCTTGCCTCAGGTTTTACAATGGGAATAATAAAACCTAAAACGGAATTGGTTTCAAATTGAGGATAATTATATCTTCCAAACAAAAATTTTAGATTAGTAATAATGTCGGAGCTGAGTTCTCCTAAAGGCGCAATGTCATTAAGCTGCGTGTTTATAGAAATAGTTTTAAAACATCATGAAGCTCCGTAGTTGCTTACAGTGTATTACTACGCCGGGCTCCCGTTGG
>JANXQO010000132.1 GCA_025353485.1 Chitinophagales bacterium | reverse complement strand
TTTGTACGTTTGTCGGACAGTAGTAATTTTTAACCTAAAAATTTTAACCATGCTTACACCCCGTAAACCTTTGAGTGATATACAATATACCATACGTGCAATTGGTCTATTAATAGTAATGTTCATAGTTAGTTATATTTTTTTAATCAAATAGGTATAGAAAGAAAATATTTGATACATAATAATTCTATGTTTATTTTCAATTCTATTACCTATTAGTACGCCCAAGAAGCCCCATCCACCAATACATACAACGTATAAATATTTATTAGCAAAATTTATCAAACGGTTAAAGACGGGTTTAGATTTCTTCCACATTGCGTTGCATAACGATTGTTGGGGCACCTCACTCACAAAACCTTTTTTAACTACTTGCACAATGATATACCCATGCAGTTTTCCCAGACTTCAGTTGCATGAGAATGCGTTCATAGTCATCGGCAGCTTCATATTCATCGGCTTGCTTTAGTTCGGTTTCTGTAGTTATAAAAACTGTACCGCTTATACTGTCAGATTGGTTTCCTGTGTGCGTAATGTTGTTGTAATGTGTCATTCCGCTGGATGCAATAACATCTTTATCTTTAATTTTTACCAAAGTAAGTTTGTACCCTGTAAGCACATCAGGATGCCCTTTCAATATTCTGCCAAAAGTTTTTAATTGTATTGATTCCAATTGTAAAGTGCCGTATGAAAATAGATTCTCTGTCATTATATTTTTAATCTGAAATGCAGTTAATGAGATATTACTCTAAACTAATCAATTGCACAAAGGCGGCAAATATTCGTAGGTAAAATTTTATGGAAAAGGCTAAGAAGAGTTTAGAAATCTTACACATTGATTGCGCCATCAAGTACTATTTCCGCTATTGCGTTTAGCATTGTTGGGGCAGTTTTTTATTCTTTTTTTGATGTGGTTTCAATCTCAGGCTGCCTGCAAAAGTATTTTTTTTACCAGAACAATCTGCCCTAAATGGTAGTGGGTATGCTCAATAATTCCGTGGATATTTCTGTAGTAGTTTCCATATTTTTTATCTGAAAAGTCTTCCCAGAGCTTACTCTCCGGCAACTGTTCAATTAAGCCGGCAAAGTTTTCGGCATCAGCCCAGGTCTTATCCAACAATATTTCCCAGTCTTGCTGAGATAAGATTGGGGGAAGATCAAAACTATATTTATCGTGGGCATTAAGTGGTTCTCCCTGTAATACTTTAACGACTGCATCTACAAAATAATTGATATGGTAAACAAGGGCTGCAATTGTATTAAGAGAATAAACCTGTGTTGTAGCTTGTTGCCAGGTTAGATCAGCCAGCGTTTCTTTAAGATTTACCGAAGTCCAGTTTCCTCCAAACCAAGCTTCTCTAAAGTGCTTTGCTATTTGCGCTGTTAGGTTCATATACTTAGTTTTTTATGTTGCTTGCCACCAACTATTTACTTTTCGAAACTAATCTCATCAGTTACGCAAAGCATACAAGTTTCACTAACTTAATATTAACTGGAGCGTCTGGTTGTGCCATGAGAAGAATTTGCTGGCTCCTGTTTCAAAAGAAATAATATGACCCTTAATTGCTTACCCCTTTGCCGGCATAGAAGGCCTCACCTCAATTTTACTTGGCAATGTACGTGGGTTCATTTGTAAAATGTCAACAACCAATTCTCCAATGTCCTCGGGTTGAATTTTCCATGCATCTTCATCGTTTGGAGTATGATTATTAAAATGTGTAGCAACTGATCCCGGCATTATTGTGCTAACTTTTATTCCATACTTTCTAAGATCAAGCATTATAGCCTGCGTAAAACCTACAAGACCGAATTTGCTTGCATTGTATGCAGCACCATTTTCAAAAAAATTAGTACCGGCTAAACTTGCAATGGTTATAATGTAACCTTTACTTTTTTTCAAAGCTTCTACACTTGCTTTTACACTATTAAACACGCCTGTAAGGTTTGTGTCAATCGTGTCTTTCCAATCTTCTTCAGTTAAAGTTTCTATGGGTGCAAAGTGGCCTACGCCTGCATTGGCAACTAATAGATCCAGTCCGCCAAAATGATCAATTACTGACTGTACAACTTTTTGTTCTGAAGCCATTGAGCCAACATTTGATTCGCAGGCAAATACTCTAGATGCATCACTGTTTAATGCTACAGCCGCGTGCTCTGCGGCTTTAAGGCTGCGACTGGTGATAGCGACTTTCATTCCTTTAGCGAGCAAAATTTTTGCAACGCCAAATCCTATTCCTTTGGATCCTCCGGTGATATAGGCAACTTTATCTTTAAATATTTCCATAATAGTTTATAGGTTAGATTATTATTTTGTTTAAATAAAATTACTAAACAGAATTTAGAGTAGATCATTTAATACAAGGTGGAATGAAATTCTATTTGTGACAATAAAGATTTTAATCTCAATACTATGCTTAGTTTTTTATGTTGCTTGCCACCAACTATTCAATTTGTGAAACTCTAATCTAATTGATTCTTTTAATTTTTGTAATTTACAATTGAAATTTTTCAATATGAATAAATCTGAAAAATCAAAAAAAATATACAGGTTATTGGAAGGCATAGAAGATGATGCTGTCCTGAATCAGGTTATGGAGAACGTCACTTTCTACGCTAATAAAAAAGATATAATTGATGAATTGGAGCCTGACCAGTTAAAAGAACTGGATAAAGCGATTGAAGAAGCAGGTAATAAAGAAACAGTTTCCTGGGATGATTTTAAAAAGGAGATGGTTGAATGGCGAAAAAAATAATTATTACCCAACGCTTCCGAAACAATACGCTTCGTGTTTATCAATACCTGTTAAAAGAATTTTCTTCCAAGACCGCTTACGGCTTTCTTCAGGAATTAGAAATAAGAATTGACTTTGTTGCAAAAAATCCTATGGTCGGAAAGCTCTCATCTAAAAGGGAGAATCTTCGCAGCATTTTATTTGACATTGCCCGCTGAGACAGAAAGTTTATTCGTCTACAAGCCGGACACCAATAGGTGATTCGTTGTGTAAGCTTCCCCAAACTTCGCCCATTTAAAAGTTGAATAATTTCTAACTTTAAATGGATATTATGAAAAAAACAAGATTCACCGAAACACAAATTGTAAAAGCAATCCAGGAGCATGAGAACGGCAGAGATGCTAAAGAC
>JANXQO010000131.1 GCA_025353485.1 Chitinophagales bacterium | reverse complement strand
CTTTAGTCTCTGCAATACCTATCAGCATATCAATGGTTGCAGCTTCCTGTGGGTTAATTACTATTTTATATTGGATAGAAATAACAGGGTCAAGAACAGAACCTTCTGTTCCAGAAAGCCCCTCTGTATTATTTAAAAAATCAGGATGATGAATAGTATTAGTGCGGCCAATAAATTTGCTTCTATCAGTTTCATAAGTAACAGATCTCACTTCTGCATGATGCACTTTCATTAAATGAAACATGGATGGATTGTGTTCATCAACAGACCGCGGACGCCTTGTACAAATAATTGCATTGCGCTCATCAATGATTTCTGTTTGAACAAAAAGATTACTGAAAGCCAGATGAGCAGCGTCAGCATTCGCAGGCGCCAGCACTACTTCTGCATAGCTCGTTACTTCTAAATATTTTTTCTTTTTTGAACGGTTTGTAATATGCACTCTTCTTAATTCAACATCATCCTCCGGCGAAACAACAATTTCAGTATGTGTTTCAAGCGAGTGATCACGGCGGCGAAATTCTGCACGTCCCTGTGAAAAAACGGCTTCATAATTTTCTCCTTCTTTAAGTGAAGGCTGATATGCGGATGACCAGAAAAGATCATTATCATGATCCATATCTTTTATAAAACAAAATGTTCCCCAGTCATCACAGGTGCTGTCTTCACGCCAGCGGGTAACTGCTATATCTTTCCAGCGGCTGTAGCCTCCGCCTGCATTCGTAACCATTACATTATACCTGCCATTAGATAATAACTGCACTTCGGGCACAGGCGTATCCGGTGTATTAATAATACGCATGGGTATTTCAGCATTGTCAGCAATCATACTGTTATCTGATATATGCGTTACCGGAGAATAGAATGTAGATATGCGTGGAATACGTTCCTGCAGCAGCAACAGGGCAGATTGAAATTGCACTTCAGCCTCAAAACGTTTTTGCATAGGCTGGTTTAGTAAAAGATATGATAGCGAAAGAAAACACATGCCTTTGTGATGCGCCATAAAAGAACGTATAACAGTATTTGATTGCCCCCTTGGCAAGCGGGATGGAGTATAATCTACAGCCTCATAAAAACCAAACTCTCCTTCAAAACCATTTAATGATAAGTGTTCTAAATTTTTACAGGCTTCTTCCGGCGCCACCATCAATGCCATAACTGATGAATAAGGCGAGATCACCAAATCCTCTCCCAGACCACGTTTGAGACCTAAGCCCGGAACACCGAAGGCATTGTACTGATAATTAAGGTTTGCATCTACAGCATTATAACCCGATTCGGAAATGCCCCATGGCACGTTGCGTTTTTTGCCATATTCAATTTGCTTTTGTACAACTGATTTATAGGTTTGCCCCAACAAAGTATTTTCATAATCAGGCATTACCAGCATTGGCATCAGGTATTCAAACATAGAGCCGCTCCATGAAAGAAGGATCGGTTTTGAGCCTGTATTAATAAGTTGTCTTCCTAAAGCAAACCAGCTTTCCTGTGGTAACTTTCCCTGTGCTATAGCAGTAAAAGTGGTAAGCCTTGCCTCTGAAGCCAACAGATCATAAAAGCTGTTATCTCTTCTCTGTTCATCAACATTATAACCAATAGCCAGCAGGTGTTGAGACCTGTCGTATAAAAAATCATAGTCAATATTTGAAAGGTCCGTACAATGTTTTGCAAGCGCTTCTAAAATCAAAATTCTTTCTCTTGCCCGGCGTGAGCCACTGCTTATATGCTTTGTAAAATTCTTAAGCCACTCGTTTTCTATTTCGGTATAATCATTTTTATCCAGATCATTTATTTTCTGCAATAATTCCATTTCAGTTTTAACCAATTCACATAAAGTTGGTATCTGCGAAATGCTATCAGCAATATCATTAAATTTTAAAGGCGGCGGTGAAAGCAGTAACCATGGTGCAAGTGTTAACAGATCATTTCGAAGATCATTTATTTGTTGTCCCAGTTTTTGCACCCACAAAAAAGATTCATTATTATTTTCCTTATTTAATGTAAACCCTGCAGTTATTTGTTCAAATGTTTTTTCAAGATTATTTATGCAGGCAAATGTTTCAGGCAAAGTAAAAGGTGGCGAAAGGCGAAAGACTTCCAGTTCTTTTTTAAACTGTTCAATAACAATTCTCTTTTCTTTTTTCTCTAAAAGAATTTCTACCGTATCCATTAAGCCGTCAAAAGCTTTCTCTGAAAATATTTTAGCATTTATGATAGAAAGAAGTCCTTGTTTAAATACCATTAAATGCGCTGCAAGGTTTCCGCTATCTACTGTTGAAATGTATCGTGGTGCTAAAGGCGCAAGAGTAATAGTATCGTACCAATTGTATAAATGCCCTCTGTATTTTTCCAGTTTATGAAGTGTATGTAAGGTATTTGTTGTACGCTCAATAAGTTTCTCTGCTGCAATATAACCAAAGTCAAACGCTGTTAAATTTGATAATAGTGCAAGACCAATATTAGTAGGCGATGTACGGTGTGCAATTTTTGGCTCAGGATGTTCCTGGTAATTATCCGGCGGAAGCCAGTTATCTTGTTCAGTAACAAATTTTTCAAAAAAAGCCCACACCTTTCTTGATAATTTTTGGAGAAAAATAGTTTGCTTCTTTGTAATTTCCTCCAGACGTTTTACATGTGCAAGACTTACCCACCACTCAATTGCAGGCGCAAGTATCCATAGCACCAACACAGGAATTTCAATTAACAATGCCAGTGAAGAATAATAACAAAAATAAAATAACAAGCCTGCAGCCAGCAAAGGTTCAAACCACATTACCCTGTATGCTGCCAATATATTTTTTGGTATGTTAACAGATGAATTTCCGGAAGGATTCCATTCAAGAAACCTTTTTCGTGAGATAAATAAACGCCAGTTAGTAAGCACAATGGCATTAAAATTTATAAATGCATTATAAGGAAGAAATATAACATATAGAATATGCTGAATTAAATTATTAGATGCCGCCCTTACAGAATATTTTGTATGCTGCATCCATACAATATCTTTTGGCTTTCTGCATATGTCCCAAACAAGTGTGATTAGTGAAGGCACTGTGATTATACCTATTATACACAAGCTCCAAAAATGCGGTGAAGGAGAAATTATCCATCCAAATAAAAGAAGTAATACCAGGGATATTGATACAAAACTGCGCCGCAGATTATCAAATAACTTCCAAACAGATAAAGGTGATAATGTATTTATTCTAAATTTTTTATCAGGACTTGGAACAAAAGGAAAAAGCCATCGTGCAATCTGCCAATCGCCTCTCACCCACCGGTGGTGGCGCCGCATATCAGCAATGTAGCTGGATGGATACTCTTCGTATAATTGAACATCACTAATCAATCCGCACCTGGAAAAATTTCCTTCTAACAAATCATGGCTTAAAATACGATTATCAGGAAACCGGTTATGTAAAGTTTGTTCAAAAGCATCAATATCATAAATACCTTTTCCTATAAATGAAGCATTCTGAAATAAATCCTGGTATACATCAGAAACAGCATTTGTGTAAGGATCAATCCCTGCTTCATTTCCATGTATCTTTTTGTATACCGAACTATTAGCACCTGGTAAACTGTTTGATATTCTTGGCTGAAGAATAGTGTATCCATCTGTTACCCGTTGTTTGCGCTCATCATACAATGCGTTGTTTAAGGGATGTGCAAGCGTACCAATCATTTTCCATGCGGCGTCTCTTGGCAATTTTGTATCTGAATCAAGTGTGATAACATATTTTATTTCAGAGAAAAATGATTCATCAGCAAATATCAATGAAAAATTCTCTTTGCCTTTGCCTCTTAATAGTGCATTAAGCGCTGCAAGCTTTCCACGTTTGCGCTCATACCCCATCCATTTTTTTTCTTTTGCATTCCATTTACGTGGGCGGTGAAAAAGAAAGAATGTATCATTTGTTATCCTGTCGTATTTTTTATTTAATTCAATGATTTTATTTTTTGCTGATTGCAAAAGATATTCATCTTCCGGAAGCCTTTCTGTAACAGCATCTTTAAAATCTGTAACTAAAGCATAGTGCAGATTAACATCCCTGTTTGCTAAAAAACGCACTTCAAGAGCTTCTAATAAATCATCTGTTTCTTTGGCATCTGTTAGCATTGTAGGTACTGCAACTAAAGTGCGGTATTGCCGTGGAATACCTTTAGAAAAATCCAATCTTGGAAGCAAATGTGGCCGGGCAAATAGTGTAACGAGCCAATTAATCAATGTTAAAGAAAGCTGGCTTGTGCTTATAACACAGAGTACTCCCAACACAATTATTTTCCAGCCAGGAAGTCCATCATGATACGTTTTATGTAGCAGCCACCAGCTTAAAAAAAAGGTAATCAATGCAATGCCGCCTGTATATAATAATAAAGAAATTTTATTCAGAGAATTTTTACAAATTTTCCAGGTTGATAAACGGGTTTTTGCAGCTTTCTCCAACGCTGTTAATCCGTTACCTATTAAATAATAACCAACATGAGATGTGCGATGGTTGTTATTATCCCCATTGGCTTTTGCAAAATCAATTGCCATGCCTGCAATTTTCTCTTCTTCAAAATCGCTGTTACGGGCAATTCTTTCTATTACATGGCGATAATTGTCACGTGTATAAAAATCCATTTTTTCATACACCCCATTAATATCTTCTCTTAGAATTTTTTCAACCACACTTAGTCCTTCAACAAAATCCCGCCAGTCAGTAGTGTTTAAAAACCGAAGCCCGTGAATGCTGTTACTTACAGACAACTGGTCGGCGGCCTGCTTTTGATTTTCCAGATACACAAGTTCAATACTCGTTAACCCATTCTCTGATAAACGCTGTTCAATCCAGCTAAGCGGCAATGCCAATGAAGAACCTTTTCCCTGCAGCCTTCTGGTAAGTTCGGCTACAAAAGAACTTTCCATTGGCGGATTTGACCTTGCCATGTCTGCAATAACCAGCACTAAATTTTTAGGATCTTTTTCAGCAGTTTCCGTCATCTCATCAGCCCAGTTACCAGCAAGATTTTTATTGAGAATATCAACAGCAATTTGAGCAGAAAGTCTTCTTAAATTTTCAAGCAATGCTAAACGAAGCATAATGGGAATGGCCCACAACTCTCCTAATTTTAATGTAGTTACAGATTGATATGAGCTAACAAAAGCAGATAAACTTTTCATATCAACACGTCCGTCACTATGCGAAATAATTTCTACTGCAATATCATAAACCCTTGGAAGCCCCTGTGATTGCCCCTTTTCGAGCTTTGGTAGTTCTTTGCTGTAGCCTTTTGGTAAATGTTGCTTACCTGTAAATACCTGTTCTTCTATCAGGTAAAAATTATCCAGTAACCATTCCCCTGCAGGCGATATGCGTTTTTTTTCTTTAACTGTCTCGGTTAATAAGCTATGAACGTCCAGTAAAACTTCTTCATTTTCAGCAAGGCGTTTTAAAAGCTGTTCAGAAGATTTGCCCTGAATTAGTTTGTGAGTTTTAGCAATTTTTATTGCATGTTGCTGTAGCTGTTCTGATGAAAATAATTCAGACCTGAGCGGAGATTTTTCATTGGCATATTTGCGCATCGCATTATCGCCCAGCAAAGGATCAATAATGTTTTTTTTCAAAGCTGAAATTGCCTGCGGAAGTATTTCAGAAAGAACTTCTTTTGTTTTATTTATTTTATTCTTTTTCATCCATTCTTATATTTTTGCCCTCTTATAAATTTTAATTTAGGGATAGCTTTCTTTCAATGCAATTATGCGTTCATTTCCATTCATATAATTTATTCTTCAACAAAAAATTTTTCACTCCCAATTATTTATTGATTATGAAAGGATTTGTAAAACCACTTTTTCATAAGCTCCGCAGATAAAAGGTACATGAAAACAATTGCCATCATAGCAACATAAAATTTAATGGGCAATGGAGCAAGGCCTAATGCTTTTGTAAAAGGAAACAATGGAAATAATAATGCGATTAAAGCAATCAGCAAGGTACTACCTAACAAATACTTGCCTGGCTTGCTTTTAATAAATGATTTATGGGTACGAACAACCAATACAATCAATGACGCTGAAACCACAGATTCCATAAACCATCCTGTTTGAAATTCAGTTTCACCTGCTTTAAAAAGTAGCAACAATACACCAAAAGTTAGGTAATCAAACACTGAACTGAGAATGCCAAACACCAGCATAAAACGCTTGATAAATTTTATATCCCACCTGCGGGGCTTGCTTATCCAGTCTTCATCTACGGCATCAGTTGCAATGGTCATTGCCGGGAGATCCGTCATTAAATTTGTTAGTAAGATTTGTTTAGGCAAAAGCGGTAAAAATGATAAGAACAATGATGCGCCAGCCATGCTAAACATATTGCCGAAGTTGGCGCTGGTTGCCATAAAAATATATTTTTGAGTATTTGCAAAAGTTCTTCTGCCTTCCTTCACGCCTTCAATTAATACATTCAAATCCTGATCTAACAAAACAAGGTCGGCAGCTTCTTTAGCAACATCTACTGCTGTGTTAACCGATATACCTACATCTGCTGCATGAAGCGCAGTTGCATCATTTATTCCATCACCCATATACCCAACAACTTTACCTGATTTTTTTAATGCCAGTATGATCATTTGCTTTTGGATGGGTTCTACTTCAGCAAATACATCTGTTTTTAAAACGTTATATCGTAATGCCTCAACACTCATATTTTTTATATCGTTACCGGATATAACGACTGAAGTATTTAGACCGACTTTCGTCGCCATGCTTTTTGCGATAAGGACATTATCTCCTGTAATAACTTTTAAAGCAATTCCCAGTCCGTTTAAATTAGCAATTGTTTCAGCAATACCAGCCTTTGGCGGATCGAACAAAGAAACAAATCCAGCAAATACCATATCCTTTTCATCTTCTTTATGAATTGGACTATTGTTATTCCAGGTTTTATATGCAACGCCAAGTGTGCGGTATCCTTCAGCGCTAAAGCTTTCATAAGTTTTATTGATTTGATCTGTAACATCGGCTATAGGTATAGGATTTCCTTCCGCATTCACTGCGAAGCTGCATATTTCTATGATTTTATTTACAGCACCTTTGGTAACCATTTGCGAATGTTCATCTCCTGAAACCAATAGGGTAAGGCGTTTGCGGATAAAGTCGTACGGTATTTCATCTAATCTTTTTACATCCTTATAATCCGCAAGGTTGAGGCTTGCAATAGCTTCATCAATGGGATTTTTAAAACCTTGTTGCAGCGTTGCATTCATCTTTGCCAGCAGTAATACTTTATTATTTTCTTTTTGATAAATGTCAGTTCCTTGATAGACAGTAACTTTTCCTTCCGTGAGCGTGCCGGTTTTATCGGAACATAAAACATCCATGCTGCCGAAATTTTCTATAGAATTAAGCCGTTTAACAATCACATTTTTCTTTGCCATTTTTCGGGCTCCCTGTGCAAGATTTACGGTGATGATAGCCGGTAATAATTGTGGTGTTAATCCAATGGCAATTGCAAGAGTGAAGAGAAAAGAATCCAGGACAGGTTTGTGAAGCAATACATTAATACCAAAAATTATAACTACCAGCACAAGAGTTATCTGCATCAAAAGATAACCGAAATGCCGGATGCCTTTTTCAAACTCTGTTTCTGGTATGGCTGTTTTAAGTGTTTGGGAAATATTACCGAATTCCGTTTTAATTCCTGTACGCATTACCAATGCATTTGCTGAACCGCTAACAACATGCGAACCCATAAATAATGCATTCGATCTTTTAGCTAACACCGTTTCAGCAGGCAAAACGAACGGTTGTTTTTCTACCGGAAATGTTTCGCCGGTAAAAGCTGCCTCATCGATAAATAATTCGTTTGATTCTATCAACAGGCAATCTGCCGGTATCATATCACCGGCATCTAAAATCACTACATCGCCGGGAACAATTTCTTCAATTGGTATTTCTCTTGCTTTTTTATCGCGGATAATATTCGCTGTGATGCGGACCATTGCAAGCAATTTTGATATTGCATTTCCTGCGGCTTTTTCCTGCCAAAACCCAAGCCCACTGCTGATTACAACAATAACAATAATGATGATGGCATTTGTTTTATCCTGAAGTACATAAGATAAAATGGAAGCAAGTAAAAGTATAATGGTAATAGGATTCTTAAATTGGTTTAGAAATAATAAAAAGGAAGTTTGTTTTTTGGAAGATTTGATTGTATTCGGCCCGGAGTTCTCCCGTCTTTCTTTGATCTCTGATTCAGTTAAACCTTGTGCATTTGAGTTGACTTGTTTAAATGCTTCCTCAATTTTTAAAGACCAAAAAGCTGTAACAGCATCGGAAGGAATATTTTTATTCATACAATTTTTTGTTCAAAAAATTAATTGCTTCAAGCCCGTTTGTAAATTGACTTTATTTTTTGAATTTATATTTTAATAGCCTGTGCGTTATCTTTTTGTTGGGTCTATCATCACCAAACAGTACACCCCATTGCTTAAAGTGTTCAGTATGACCGAAGATTATTTTTAAAATGGCAATTAAAGGGAGTGATAAAAACATGCCTGAAATGCCTGCTAATGAATTGTAACCTCCCCCTACTAAATTAAAAGCCTTGAAAGATAATACTATCAAGGCTTTTACGTTTTGATAAGTGCCCGGAACAGGAATCGAACCTGCACATCCTTGCGAACGGCAGATTTTGAGTCTGCTGCGTCTACCAATTCCGCCATCCGGGCGTATCCCGATAGCTATCGGGAGGGCGCAATATTACGTATTCCGTCCAATCTCTCCAAAATGCGCCTTAGGTATTTCTTCTTATAATAATAATCTTTTACCTGCAGTAATTGTTCGTTGGTGGTATTGTCTTCATTGTAATATTCAATAATGTTCTGCACTTTATCATACAAATGTTTTTCCAACCGGCTGATCTTTGTTTCTGTTTCTTCCAGAGATGAATCATCAACCTCCATCAATGCTTCATTCAATTCCATCATCTCTGCTAAAAATTCCGGCGGCAATTGATATTTTTCTTCTTCTTCAAGCAACTCTTTTATTTGCAAAACATATTTAATTGTTTCAGCATCATTTTTAAATGTTTTATATGCCTTGTTTATCAGGGAAGATATCTCAAGCACATCAGCCTGTTCTTCTTCACTTTCATTGGAGAAAAAATCAGGATGATATTTTTTCTGCAATTCAAAATATTTTTGCTGAAGATATTTTTTATCAATCTGCAGGCTGACGGGCATTTCAAACAATTCAAAATAATTCATACAGTAAAGGTAGCCACGATTATTAAATGTAAAATGTAAATTGCCATCACCAAATTATTAGTATGCTGAAAATAGGTTTAATAAGAGAAGAAAAAATTCCTGCAGATAACCGTGTTGCATTTATACCATCGCAGTGCAAATGGATACAAAATAATTTTGCTGATATTAAGATCATTGTTCAGCACAGCGAACACCGTTGTTTTAGTGACAGGGAATACACTATGGCAGGGATTGAGGTAAGAGAAGATATTTCTGATTGCAATATTTTAATGGGAATAAAAGAAGTGCCGGTAGAAATGCTGATACCCGGTAAAACTTATTTTATTTTTTCTCACACAAAAAAATTGCAGTCAAGAAACAGAAAATTGCTGCAGGCAATAATTAAAAATAAAATTACGCTTGTTGATTACGAATGCCTGGAGCATGATGATGGCACAAGAATACTGGGGTTTGGTTTTTTTGCCGGCATTGTAGGAGCCCATAATGGTATGATGGCTTATGGAGAACGTACAAAAACCTTCCATCTTGACAGGGTTAATTCGCAAAAAGATTTCCGGCATCTTATTCATACTTATTTTGGATTAAAACTTCCAAATATTAAGATAGCTGTAACCGGTAGTGGCAGGGTGGCACACGGCGTGTTGGAAATTATGAACCTCATGGGAATTCATGAAACAGAGCCAGATCTTTTTTTAGATAAAAAATTTTCTTATCCGGTGTATGTCCATTTAAAGGGTGCAGATCTTTATGAAAATAAAAAAAGCGGCAAGTATGGTCGCCGTGATTTTCATGCAAATCCCGGGAAATATAAAAACCTGTTTCGTAATTATATTTCAGCAACAGATATTTTAATGAATGGGGTATATTGGGAAAAGGATATTCCCAGATTATTTGAGCTAAAAGATCTGGAAGATAAAAAATTCAATATAAAAACGGTTGCAGATATATCGGACGACCGTAATGGTTCGGTGCCTTGTAACATTGGTGATTCAACAATAGAGAATCCTGTTTATGGTGTTGATAAAAAAACTTTTGCAATAACGCAGCCTTATTTACCCGGTTCTGTAGATGTGATGGCAGTAGGGAATTTGCCCAATGAATTACCCCGGGATGCAGCAAGATATTTCGGAGAGCAGATAATAAAATATATTTTAAAAGATATTCTTAAAGGAGATTCTGAAATATTAAATAAAGCAACTATTGTAAAAAAAGGGAGGCTTACCAAACATTTTGATTACATGAAAGCGTATGCCACCCTCACCTCCTAGCCTTCTCTCCACCTCACCCTCCATCTCCCTCTCCTGCAGAGAGGGAGCGGCACAATTGTACATGCCCGAACATTAGATCTTCCAATTTTTGCTTTTTGAATAAGATTAAACAATAAGTTCTATTGTTGAATTATGATACATAGCTGATGTGGAAGTTCTACTGTTTATTATTTTGATGAAGTAGTACTCCCTCAAACAGATTTTGCCACTTTCCTTCTCCTTTAGGAGAAGGTGCCCGAAGGGCGGATGAGGTGGAGAGGGAGTTAGAGGGTGAGGCTTAAATAATAATCTTTTAGCAATTCAGTAAACTCGTGCGTATAGCTCTCACCGTTTTTAATAGTAAGCTCATTTATTTTTACATCAGTTTTGCAATTGCCAAAAAGTAATATTCCTCTGAAAAAATTATGTGTTGGTGTATGCCTGATCAATAATTTTTGATGAAGAAAAAAATTACTTCCTTCAGCCAACTCTTCAAAATATTTTATTCTGTGATAGGGTAGCAGAACTGCAAAATAACCCCGGGGAGAAAGGTGCTTTTCGGTGATTGCTACCAGGTCTTTTAGCAATAAACCTTCATCATGTTTTGCAATGTTTTTATTTTTTTCATTTGATTGTAATTCGTTTTCATAAAAGGGTGGATTGGAAATAATAAGATCATATTTTTTCTGAGAAACAAAATCTTTAACATCAATATGGAATATTTTCAGCCGGTTATTCCACTCGGAATTGGAAAAATTTTCTTTCGCCTGTTCATGAGCATTCTTTTCAATTTCTACTGCATCAATTATTGCATTGGGATTTTTTTGGGCAAACATCAAACTAAGTAAACCTGTTCCACAACCAATGTCCAGGCAACTGGCAACGGGCAACTGGTTACTGGCCACCTTTTCAGCTATCCATGCTCCGAATATGCAGGCATCAGTACATACCTTCATGCTGCATTTTTCCTGCTGAATTGTAAATTCTTTAAACCGGAAATAATTATTGGGCATTAAACATTTTTAAATCACATCAAATATTTTCTAAACTATCTTTGCAAATTAATTTTTTGCATTGAATAAGCAACAGGTGATATATAAAGACCTTGGAGTAATTGATTACAAATCTGCATGGGATTACCAGGAAGAATTAGTGAGTAAAAATCGTGAAATAAAATCAGAAGCGAGAGAAGCTGTGGCCCATGAACTGCAAGCTGCGGGCAATACAGACTATCCTATAACTACAAACTACAAACTACAAACTACAAACTATCTTTTATTTTGCGAGCATCCTGCTGTGTACACCTTAGGTAAAAGCGGAAGTATGAAAAATGTTTTATTGAGTGAGCAAGAAATGGAGCAAAAAGAAATTGAATTTTTTAAAACAAACAGGGGAGGAGATATTACATTTCATGGATTGCAGCAAATAGTTGGGTATCCCATTTTAGATTTGGAAAACTTTTATACTGATATCGGCAGATATTTAAGAGAGCTGGAAGAGGTGATCATTAAAACAATTGCTGAGTATGGGTTAAAAGGAGAAAGAAGCAAAGGCGAAACAGGTGTGTGGATTGATCTCGGAGTAACAGGAAAAGAAAGAAAAATTTGTGCTATGGGCATACGCTGCAGCAGGTGGATAACCATGCATGGCTTTGCATTAAATGTAAATACTGACCTTAGCTATTTTAAAAATATTATTCCCTGTGGAATACAAAACAAACAGGTCACGTCAATAGAAAAAGAATTAAACGAAAAAGTTTCTTTTGAAGAAGTAAAGGAAAAATTAAAGAAAAACTTTTCTGTAGTATTTAATGTGGAAATTATTTAAATAGATTTTTATCCGGTTCATTTGTAGTTGGCACAGGCCTGCCATCTTTAGGAACATACACTTTGTGTTTTTCTATCAGCACTCCATTTTCGTATACTTCAAAATTAAAAATACCGGCATGCAGAAAATTTACTTTTTCCAATGTTAAGTAAGGCTCTGATATTTTATTGAGTTCAAAAATCAGCGCTCCGGTTTCCTCAAAAAATTTAATAATATATTTTTTCTTAGGTGCATCAGGCAAAGCGATAATAATATTATTATCCCTGCCTGTATAAACTAATTTGGATGGAACAAACCATGTATTCACTACAGTTTGCTGAAACTCTTTAACACCAGGCAATGTTCTGATTGTATCTTGTATGGGGCGTGATGATTTAGTAAACAGGTAGGTGCCTCCTTCAAAAGAAAGAAATAGCCGGTAATACATATTAAATGATAGTGGCTTTGTATCAATGTATCCATTTTTTTTATTTGCTACATTAAGTACACTGCCAACAGTGGTAAAATTTTTGGTACTGTCAAATGATCGCTGGATGTTTATTGTTGCAAGGGTAACATAGGAATTTGTCCACGAAATAAGAATATGATTGCCGATATTAGTTACAGATATATTTGGTAATGTATCCTGGGCAAATATTTTATGAGAAGATAAAACAATTAGAAAAAAGATAAAGAATTTTTGCATGGTATTGGAAAGGGCGTTTCTAACTATCAGTTGTACAAAGTAAAGATAAATGACTGTTAGGGAAATTAAAAATTCAATGTTCCGGAGGGTAAAGAAAAATTTCCCTGCAAGCCCCCTGTGTGAATACAAAGAATTTTACTGCCAGAAGTGAAATAATTTTTTTTAATGAGATCAAAAACCCCGAACATCATTTTTGCTGTGTAAACAAAATCTGTTGGTATCGCAAACGATTCGTAAAATGTATTCATAAATAATAAAAGCTCATCCGTTTTTTTTGCATAACCACCAAAGTGGTAATCAGTAATTAAAAAATAATTTTTATCTAAAGATTTGCCAAGAAGAAATTTAATTCTGCTATCAAAATCATCAGGTTGTTTTAGTGCACTAAAACCAATAACATGTTGAAAGGGTAATGACAATTTTATTAATCCTGCTAAAGTTGTTACCGTACCTGCAGCGCAGCAGATATGAGTAAAGCCTTTGGTACTGTAAAAATTTGATATTAATGATGCTCCTTCTGTACCCTCCTTACTATAGCCACCTTCAGGAATTAAAATAGGACCGGCAAAATTATGGGCAAATTCTATTTTGAAATCTATGTTATCTTTTCTTTTATAATTTTCCCTGCTGATAAATTCCAATTGCATTCCCTTCTCTTTGCAAAACAATAAAGTATGTGAAAGGTTTTTTGGCGCTTCACCACGAACAATACCAATACACTTTATCCCAAACATTTTGCAGGCGCTGGCTGTAGCCGCCAGGTGATTAGAATAAGCGCCACCGAAAGTGATGATGTTTTTTTGTTCCGCAATTGCCTTTTCCAGGGAATAATATAATTTAAAAAATTTATTTCCTGATATTTCAGAATGAATTTTATCAAGCCTTAAAATTGAAAGCGAAACATTTTTTTCTCTCGTGAGATTATTTTCAATTTTATCAATAGCAATCTTTATTTTTTTTATATCCGGCAGTTCAATCATAGTAAATAGTATGGCATAAATCTTTCTTGTTTATTTTCGCAGCAAATGTAAAAGGTTTACAATTTAAATTTTCAAGAATATGCAACCAACTCTATTAATATTGGCAGCCGGAATGGCAAGCCGTTATGGAAGTATGAAACAGATACAATCTTTTGGCCCCGGAGGAGAAACTATTATGGATTATTCAATTTATGATGCTATCAGAGCAGGGTTTGGTAAAGTAGTGTTTGTAATACGTAAAGATTTTGAAGAAAATTTTAAAAAAATATTCGAACCCAAACTAATTGGCAAAATTAAAACCGAATATGTAGATCAGGATTTAAATGATTTTACAAATGGTTTTCAAATTCCTGTGGAAAGAACAAAGCCATGGGGAACTGCCCATGCAGTTTTGTGCGCAAAAGATCTAATTAAAGAACCCTTTGCTGTAATAAACGCAGATGATTTTTATGGAAGAGATGCTTTTGAAAAGGCTGCTAAATTTTTAACTACCGAAGCTGCGCCAAATAAATATTGTATCATTGGATATGAGTTGGCTAAAACGCTTTCTCAAAATGGGACGGTTAGTCGTGGTGTTTGTGAAGTAAATGCACAGGATGAATTGGTAAGTATTAATGAACGAACTAAAATTTATAGAGAAAAGGATAAAATAATATATGAAGAAAGTGATGGTAAACATGAGGTGCCCGAAAATTCAAAAGTTAGTATGAATTTCTGGGGATTTGATGCTGCTGTTTTTTCTTTCATAGAAAAATTATTTCATGAGTTTTTAAAAGAGAAGGCAAATGATCCCAAAGCTGAATTTTTTATTCCGATCATTGGAGATGCTGTTATAAAAACCGGGGGAATGATTAAAGTAATTTCAACTTCTGCACAGTGGTTTGGGGTAACTTATAAAGAAGATGCATCCACTGTTAAAAAAGATATTCAGAATTTAGTTGATGCAGAAACGTATCCTCCATCTTTATGGAATAACTTACAGTTTAAATGATAATAGAACTAAGTACATTTAATCAACCTAAAAAATAAAAACAATGAAAAAATTATTATTGCTTGTGATGATTATGTCTATTGGGTTTTTCGTTACAGCCCAGGAGAAGGAAAAGGTTAAAAAAACTTCTACCCTTCCGCAAAAAGTACATAACACCTTTAGTAAACACAAAAAGTACAAAGGGTATAAAATGAAGCGTAAGCACAATGGGGTTACTAAAAAACATAAAGTAGATTATAAAGATGGGGAGGTAAAAGACAAAACGAAATAATTTTTTGGAATATTAGAGTAGAACATTTTCCCCATAAATATTTTTGTTTTACCCGCCAGGCAGTTGGCGGGTATTTTTTTTGAAGTAAAAACACTGGCATAGTTTTTATTATTTATGTTTAAAAATTTAAATTATATGATAACAACAAATAATAAACTCGTAGAGGTTTTAAATGACCTCGTTGAGATCAATAACGACAGAGTTGTTGGATATGAAAAAGCGGCAGATGAAACTAAATCAGTAGATGTAGATCTGCAGGCAATATTTCATAAAATGGCAGATGAAAGCCGTAAGTACAAGTCTGAACTTGTTGAAGAAGTTTCAAGGCTTGGGGGTGAGCCATCCTCTGGTACAACTAACAGCGGAAAACTTTACAGGATATGGATGGATGCTAAGGCATTGTTTACAGGGAAAGACAGACAGGCGATTTTAGAAAATTGCGAATTTGGTGAGGATGCAGCACAAAAAGCCTACAAATTAGCTCTGGCTTCTGATGCAGAAATTCCTGTAGAAACCCGTCAGTTAATTACAGATCAGCAAGCTTCATTAAAAAATTCCCATAATATTATTAAAAAATATAGGGATGCTCATAAAGCTGCAAATAATTAAACTGTAATACTCTATCCATTTTCAAGAAGCCCAATTTAATCATTGGGCTTTTTTACTGCCTATAATTAAAAGCTTTGTCCTACAGTAAATTTCTCTAAATTATAAGGGGAATGTTTTTAAATAATTTTTTAGTTTTGAACTGATTATTAGATTCTTTGAAAGAATTACAGTTATCTTCGCTGCGGAAAAAATAAATATATTTTTTCTAAACTCAGTTTTTGGTAAGAAAGTTGCTTTAAGTTCTTTCAATTGCAAAAACAATTAATCTTTTGCAAAATAAGTTATAGGGTTTTAAATCTCATGTGATATAGATTTTTTTTAAATTTGTTAAATTATTTTTTTTATATATTTACTAATCAATTGTTAATCAAAATCATCTTTTATGTGTAACATTTTTAAAAAGCATATTGCTTTATTTGCCATGTTTATGGCCATCACGATATCGGTTTGTGCCCAAACTTATACCGATACCATTAAACCTTTTTCCGGAACTAAAGGATTTAGACAATGGTCTATTGGTATAAATGCCGGGGCATTACGTCCTTCTGTGGTTATAGGTGGAACAAATAATTTTTCTAAAAATTTAGTTACCCTGGGTTACGGAATTGATATTAAATATCAATGGACGCATTGGTTTGCTTTGGAATTAGATGCAATCAGAGGTAAATTAAAAGGTAATCAGGATAATGCCCTTGATGATCTTCCAGCTCCAGCTTCCACTGTGGCATATCCTAATTATAGAAATGTAAAATCCTTTGTAACACAGATTCATTATGCTGCCAGTTTAAATGGAGTTTTTACCTTGGGTAATATAAATTGGTTAAGTGTAAAAAGTAAAGTTATACCCTATGTTGCTGTAGGAGCAGGTATAATTAACTATGATCCCGAAGAAATTGTTACAAGAGTTCCAAATGGTACTGGAGGTTATACTGATTCTCCTCCACATCCTTACTCAGGCACTGGTAAAGGAAATTCTTTTAATCATTTATTTATTCCAGTTGGGTTGGGTTTAAAGTTTAATCTTTCCAGATCGGTTAATTTTGATCTCGGATATCGTATGCAATTTGTAGATGCCGATGACTTGGATGGTTATCATAATGCTGATACAAGGAACGGGGCTAATAATCCAGGTCTAACGCTTCATAAAGATAAATTTTCATATGCATTTGTTGGGTTAGAGTTTGCTTTGGGTAATAAATCAAAGCCACAACTTATGTTTGATAATCCAGCTTCCCGTATGAACAGTAATTTACAAAATCAAGTAGACGTACTAAGATCTATGATTGATAATTTTAAAGATACTGATGGAGACGGTGTAATGGATCAATTTGATAAAGAGCCAAATACTCCGGCAGGTTGCCCTGTAGATACTCATGGTGTAACCAGGGATACAGATGGTGATGGTGTTCCTGATTGTAAAGATCAACAGTTAATTACTCCAACTGAATGTCAGCCTGTAGATGCAAATGGTGTAGGAAAATGTCCTCCTCCGGAGTGTTGCAATAACATGATGAAAAAGGATTCAATGATGGCAGCATGTAATGTTGGTGATTTACCAAGTCTTTCTTTTAAAGGAAATGCTGCTACCTTAAATGCAGATGCAAAAGCTATTCTTGCTTCAGTAGCTGCTAAATTAAAAGAAAGCCCTATTTGTAATATTACAGTTACCGGATACCCGGCAGCTTCCAAAGCTTCGCAGGCAGTTTGTAACAAAAGAACAGAGGCAATAAAAATGTACCTGATGAATAATGAAGGTATAAGTGCAGACAGACTAAGTGTTAACTGTGAAGTAGGTGGTGGAGATGCAAATACAATTGATTTGAAAGTAAAATAATAATAGTTATTTCTTTATTACAAAAGCCCTTCCATTTTTTGGAAGGGCTTTTTATTATTTCTACATTTACTATAAACTATTGCGGAATTTAATTTGGGCATTAACGTGTAAGTGATACTCGCTCTTCTTAACCGGAATTAAAAAAAATAAAAATCACAACTATAAAAAATTAATCCAGCGTAAATATTCACCAATAATAGGGTGTTGTAAGTAAGCGGAATAACAAAAATTATTTACCGTTTTTGCCATCTATCTAAACCTATCCGAAATGGTATAAGCAACCTTATCAGTAATCCTTTTAAAAACATCTTCATTTATCTTCCTGATTTTTTTTCTGTATCTGCGATCTAATAACCTTCCATCAGCATCATAATATTGTGGTTGTAAAAAATAGGTAAGTATATAATACTTTTTATTAGTAAAAGGGAAATTAACAGACTTGGGGCGTATAGACATAAATACCAAATATTCTTTTTTCCCTTTTACATAATAATCAAGATTATTTATCCATGTACAATGAATAGAAGCCATTTGTACAATTAGTTTATTAATGCCCGGAACAGATAAATGATATTTAAGCAAAGTGTCTTTCATTCTGTCTTCTGATTTGGCAAACTCATAAATATATTTTAATGTATCAGTAAATATTTCTATTGAAACATTAGTAAAAGATCTATCTGTAAACTGAATTGAAAAAGGTCTTTGTCTATATTGTTCTTTGTATGATTGCTGAATGCTATCTAAGATTTTTTGATTCTGTAAATAATATTTTAAAATATTTGTTGTTGGCGTACAGGCATACAGAAATGGAGTTATACAAAATAATATTACAATGCTGTTTTTTTTACTCATGAGATATTTTCTTTGTGCAACACGAAATACCAAAAACTATTTTTTTAAAGAAAGCGGATGTTATCTGTCTCAATGATCGGAAACCATAATCCCAATAAGTTATAGTGATCATGTCTTCTGTTTTTATAATATCCAGCAGGATTACAAAGTGGGTGGGGATAGCCGGCCTTACTGTATTGTGTTTCTTTTTGTACAGATCTGCATTATTAAGGTATAGCACTACCGTACCTGTTTTCATTTTAGCAATAATATATTCATACAGATCAAAAATATGTGGGTGCATAAGATCGAAGCCCCGTGCAGTTATAGCATAGTTGAAAAGTTTTTTTACCATCCGGTTAAACTTTGCATAATTTACTGATGCCCAAAAAGTATTTTCATCACCTGCATCATAGTGCCTGTTAAAAAAATTTATATAACCTTTAAAATGGTCGGCAAGGCATAAAAACCAAATCTGGTCAGCCGGGCGAATATCCAGTAAACCTTTAAATTTAAGTGTGCCCGCTGCCTGCATAATTTCAGGCGAAGGCTGGATGAGAACTTTTCCAAAATCTGCTTTTCCTTTTTCAAATAATTCCAGCATAAATTTTGCATAACCCAGCGGATCATCATGCAGCGGAAAATAGGAAAGGGCAGCATAGCCGCAAAAATTTGTATTACTTCCTTCATAAATACTAAGCGGTGTATAAATATTCTCTTTTAAATTTTTTAAAAATAGATCAGGTTTTACATGTGGCCAATAGGGGCTTGATTTTAAATTCTTTATATTTTCTATAAAAAAAATAGCATCTTTTTGAGTAGAAACGGGCGTAGTATCATTTGTAGTGGTATTTCTAAAAGCTGAAGCGTTGTTTATATAACAACCACTTACTGCAACCAAAACAATTTTATAAAAGGGTGTATGAAAAAAGAAACGATAAAAATTCTTCATTTATTTATAAGATGAAAGGCGAAGATATGACAGGGAAGAATCTTAATTATTTTGCAAACCATTTCAGATTTAATTAATTGTGCGTATCCATTCAACAGTTGTTTTTATAAGCTCTTCTAATTCTTTGCTGGTTTTTTCAAATGGATGTTTAGTATTAAAAGTATGTGTTGCATCCGGAATAATTTTTAACCGGGCATTTGTATTGGATTTTTTTATCCATAAAAAAAGCGACGCTGCATGCTCAGCCGGAACTGCTTCATCATTTGACCCATGAATTATGAGTATAGGAATATTAAGTAATTGTATGGCTTCTTTTACATTCCAGTCTTCTTCACAGTTTATAATTTCCTGTAAAAATTCAAAACCCTGCGGTAGTTCCTGATTGGTCCTGTTATTTTTTTTAAAATAAACCCCTGCCATAGCCCAGTCAGTAAGCATTTGCGGCGGCCAAAAATTTAAAGTTTTAACCGTGCTCACTAAAATCATCCCATCAATTTCTATTTTTTCTTCTATCGCTTTTGTTGCTCCTAAAATAGTGGGCACGCCTCCCAGGCTATGCGTAAACAAAAATAATTTTGAATGACTATTAAACTCCTTCTTTATATTGTGCAGAATACATAACAGATCTTCCGTTTCCAGCCTCATACAATTGCGCTCATATTTTTCCAGGTTTTCAAACACATCAGCATCACCAATTACACCGCCATGACTAAAATTGAAACTGTAGGAAGAGATGCCACTCTCAAATAATTTTTGCTGTATGTAGGGAAACATTCCATAATTATAAAAACCGTTGTGCCCGTTTATAATGATAACAAGCGGTGATGTACTTCCTGCATTACTATAAATTCCTTCTATGGTTCCGTTTGTATGATGAAGGATCAATTTTTCTTTTCTCATTATTTAGTAAGTTTCTCAAACTTTTTTAATTCTTCTATCTCAATTACTGATAACAGATCATTGTTATCGTATTTTAATTGTAAAAATAATACTCTTTTATGTTGAGGATATTTTGTAAGAATTGCTGTAATTATTCCGCCAATACTTTCATCTTTTTCAAACATCGGTTTGTTCTCCGGCAACTCTGATTTATTTCTGGTAGGCATTTTTTTTATAATGGCCTCCAGTGTGGCAAGTTTGTTTTGTTGTATTTTTTCAATTTTAGATGCTTTACTGAGTAAGCCTTGCAATTGTTTTTTACTCAAACTTCCCCGCTGCATGTATTGCTTATAAAGGCTTATTACAAATGATGATACGGGATAAGCAAGAATGCAATCTTCCAGCACAGCATTAACTATATCTACTTCTTTTTTCTGATTATTATTTTTTGTGAAACTTAACATGTAAAAAAAATTATTACCGGATCATTTTAAATATGCATTTTTGTTTTGAATAAAGTTAGTAAAGTTTTGCACCCCGTTACACAAGGCATATAGACCTTTACTTTGTAAAATAAAAAATTTATTCAAAGGAAAGCGGAAGCGAACTAAGAGCTGGAAAGGTTTTATGAAGCCAAATTGAAAAACAAAAACGATGAAACACGGCATCCGTCCGCCCTCATTTGGCAAACCCCCGTGTTTGTGGTTCGTTGCTTTATTCTGCTGTCAACAATTGTTCAAAGAAGGCACCAATATTATTTACTTTATCCACAAAATGAAATTCCAAAATCCAATGTCTTTTGTTTCCATATTTGCCTAATTGAAGTATCTCATTATGATTGTCTGGGTGTACATCTAAACACAAATCATTTGGATCATCGGGTTGTTCATGAGGGAAATTACCGGAAATCTTTTTCATTAAATCTACTTCAAAGCCTTCAAATTTACCCGATGAATAATCTGTGTGCAAAGGTATGGGGGCAGCAAAGTCTAATCCTACAAGTAGTTTAGTTTTCATTGTGTTCACCTTTTTAAAAAAGACGGCTTTTGCCGTTTAGCTAAAATAAGTTTCATAATGATTTATATTTTCTTCTAACTCTAACAGGTACTTTTTATCTTCTTCATAATATTTTGCTTTTTCAAAATCATTGCCTGCAAATTTTATAATGCTGTCAATATTTTCCCATTCACTTACGGTGAAGAAATGGCAAATATTACCTTCTGTCTTTCGTAAAATTTTTGCAAAAATATTGCCGCAGGTTGCGGCATATTCTGCAAGTCCAGTCGTTTGAATATATTCTAAATACTTATCGGCATCTTCTGCCTTTGTCTGTCCATGCCAAATTCTGGTTATCATAATAGTAGTTTTATCTCTCCAGGAACTCGTTGATTGAATGCATTAATATCTCTGGCTGTTCTGTGTAAACAACATGATTTGCAAAGGGAATATTTAAAAGATTTGAATTTGGAATTAGGTCAGCTAATTCAAATACAAATTTTCTTTTTATTAGATTGTCTTTGTCTCCGTGTATAATTAAAGTGTCGCAATTTATATTTTTCACTTCTTCATTTGGATAACTTGTTTCGTTAAACCACATGTTTACTATTAAAGGAGTTAATTTTTCAAAGTCAGGTGATGGATTAAGTTTTTCATAAATCTTTACTGTTTCGGGATGTTTTTCTTTCCAAAAGTTAACCGTTACTTTTTGCAATACATCTTTAGTGTCAGCTACATTAGATGAATGCCAACGGGAACCAATTGTAATTAATTTTATAATTTTTAATTTACTAAAACAAGCAAGCCTGTAAGCAACTATGCCTCCATCGCTTATTCCAATGATATTTAAAGTTTCAATTTTTAGATGGCTAAGAATTGCTTCAATATCTTTTTGTATTATTTCATAAGACAATTTTGCATTTCCTAAAGTTGATTTCCCATGCCCACGGCTATCCATTCCAATAATTCTGTAATTATTTTTAAGTAAAGAAATTATTGTATTAAAGTCTTCAATATTTCCAAAGCCGCCATGCAGCAACAATAATGCAGGTTTGCTTTCGTCACCTGCTGTTTCATAATATATTTTTGCATCGTCTATGCTATAATATTGTCCAGAATGATGGTTGAAACTTTTCATAAGAAAATTTAATATTGAAGTTGTTTTCAATTTTTTATCAGACTGTTCAAGTACAGGCCTTGGGATAAAAACAACTTTGAGGGATTTGATTTTACCATTCTCCAAATGATACCAACCGCAGGTAAATATTGTTTTTTTATTACCCATATCAATATCATAAAGCAGGCATACATCAGTACCATCTTCAAACGCTTTTTTTATTTCGTATTTGAACTTCATTTTTTCCATGTCCTTAATGTAAACATCAGCACCATCCCTGTGTCCGAGCACACCGTCAAAAACCATATCCTCACTCAAACAATTTCTTGCAGTTTTAAAATCTTCTTTGTTCATTGCATTTACAAAGTTTAGTACAACTTCTTTTGCAATACCTGTGTTAGGTTTAGTATCCTTTGTCGTTTCCATTTTTTCTAATTTAATTGTTGATGTAAATATTTTTATTGAATGAATTTTTCAATCCATTTTACAAAGGCCTGCCAAAAATCATCAATGAATTTTTGCGTTTCGGGTTTGGTAATGTTTCCTTTTTCATCCATCGAATCTGTAATGTTTGATAAATAAAATTCGGGCTGTTGCATGGTATATAAATTTACATACAGCATTACCTGCCGCAAATGATTTACCGCCCCAAAGCCACCCAAACTGTAAGGTGAACAACCAATAACCGCAGCAGGTTTTGCATCCCACATATTTGTTCCTTCGGGCCGGGAGCCCCAATCAATGGCATTTTTTAAAACTGGAGAATAGGAGCGATTATATTCTGGCGTAGCGAGAAGAATTGCATCTGCATTCTTAATCTTTTCATGTAAATCTTTTACGGTTTGTGGTAAATCATTTTCTAAATCTTCATTTATAAATGGCAAATTACTGATGTCGATTATTTCAACAGTAATTCCGTCTGGTGCACTTTTTTGAAATGCCTTAATAAGTTTAGTAGTGTATGACTCTTTCCGTAAGCTACCTGAAAACGCTATGATATTAAGTTTCATTTTTATTGATGTTTATTTTTAAATGCGAACAATTACCGCTCCGTAAAACTCAAGCCTTAAAGTTTAAGAAGTGTTACACAATTTGAAAAAAGAGTTACATCTTATGTTGAACGCCAAACCCCACGTTGGCGGCTGGCATAAAGCAGCATTATTTACTTTTTTTCTTAAAAAGCCCATCAGGAATTTCTACCGAACTATCTATTTTCGCTTTATCATCCCAACGTAATTTATTTACATATTTTTTGGGTGTCATGCCCGTGGCATCATGGCGAGCGTCAAAAGATTTTTCACTTTGCGGATTTTTTTTCCCCACTTTAACGCCTTCTTGCCCACCTTGGATGGTCATTTTTTTGCCTGTCTCAGGATTTACTCCTTCGGCTTTCCAGGTTTTTCCTTCTTAGGTTGCTTTTGATATTTTAAAATTTGCCATGTCTTTAGAATAAAATTATTGTGAAATGATTAATCGTAAGAATGTCCTGTACTCAGATCGTGTTTTTTTGCGTCGCCTTGCCAGCTTAGATGAAGTATGGAAGCAATACAACATCTATATACTTTAAAACTGCTGTGTCTATATCATTTGTACGGATTGCTTGCACCCGTTTTTCAATTGAATCTCTAATTTCCGATTCATTTGATGAGATACTTTTGTCTAAGTTCATGTTTTAATTTTTTCGTTTTTTATTTAATTGAATATATCATAAGATGCTCCAACCAATTCCATCATTTCAATTTTCTCTCCAACTTCGAGCCCACTATCGTTTCTTTGTTTTTGAAATGATTTGAAAGATTCAACGGCTAACAATTGGTCTTATATTTCTTTGTTCTGATACATAGAAATATGCGTGAATGTTTTTTTATCTTCTCCCAAATAAATGGTGTAACGGAATTTGTTACTATCCATTTTCTTAAAATCCTTTAAGAAACGATTTATATTCTCTTGATTTTTGATTACAAAATCAGGACTTACTGTGTAGGTTACTTTTACAATTATCATGGGTTATTTTTTTACAATTTCAGAAACTGCTTTTTTTAATGCTTTATTTAATCCCTCCGGATTTTCCAGCATCGGATAATGGCAGGTTCCTTTTATATGCAGCAGTTCATAACCACTTCCGGCATATTGTTTCAATGGCTCTTCATTTGTTGGCTGGTAATCTACATTTATGAGAAACAATTTAAATTTGAGTTGAGGTAATAATTTTTTTTCTGTCTCAAACAATACATTAAATATTTCTGAAGTGATTTCTTTGCCCATAGGCTGATAAGCATTGCGGTAATCTTTTACCACACGGTTTGTAATTTCTATGGGTGTTTCTTTTGTCAGCAATGCCATACGGGCATACTGTTCATTGGTATTGGCAAAGTCAGTTTTTAGTTTTTGCTCAATGGAAACTGCCTGTTGCTGATATTCCGGTGACAAAGCTGTCGCTGCATTTTTAAAAAAGTCAATGGCAATAAAACCTATAATATTTTTGGGGTGAGAAGTAGCTGCTATAAGGTTTATATCTCCACCCCATGAATGCCCAATAAGAATTACATTTTTTAAATCCAATTCTTTTATTACTGCAAGTACATCTTCTGCAAAACTTTGAGTAGTCCAACGTTTACGTTCAGTGCCTGATTTTCCATGACCAGGCAAATCGAACGTTACCACTTTGTAGTTCGTACTAAAATAATCTACTTGTTGTTTCCAATATGTTTGGTCAATATAGGAGCCGTGTACAAACAGTAAAGTAGTATCTCCATTTCCTGTAATGTTGTAATTAATGATTGCGTTGTCTCTTTTAATTTCTTTCATTTTCTTTGAGTTTTTGTTTTCAATACATGATACTAATTGCATAGAAAATAGAATTATAAGGATTGTTTTAAACTTTGGCATTCTATTAATAATTATTGGTGAGCTTGCAGAGCGGTTACAAATTTTCTGATGTTGGCAGCCAATAATTCTGGTTGTTCCATTGCTGCAAAGTGTCCACCTGCAGACATTTCTGTCCATTGCTGCACATTAAAAAAATGTTCAGCAAATTCTTTCGGTGGTGTTGAAATATCTTTTGGGAAGATTGCAAAAGCCGCAGGAACTTCTGATTTGCCCCCTGTCTTATCTAACGGATTTAGTTTTACTAATGGGTTATACATTGAATTCATCATTGCCTTCATAGTTTCATTATAAAGACGCATTGCAGAGTTAATGGTTTGTGTAGCCCAATAAATGGTAAGGTTAGTGAGCAATTCATCTTTTGTAAAACAATTTTCTATATCGCCATCATTGTCGCTCCACGACTTAAATTTTTCTATAATCCATGCAGCCAAACCCACAGGCGAATCATTTAAGCTATAAGCTAAAGTTTGAGGTTTGGTACTTTGTATCATAGAATAAGCACCTTCTGCCATCTGCCATTTTTTTGTGGCTTCAAACATTTTTTTTTCTGCACTGGTTGCATCTTTAGGTTCATTCATTCTATGTTCAAATGGAATATCGTTGAGGTGAATTCCCAATAATGATTCAGCATGGTACAATGCAATTTGTTCCGTAATGCCGCCGCCCCAATCCCCGCCATGTGCCACAAATTTTTTATAGCCCAAATCTTTCGTCATTAGGTTGGTAAAGAGTTCTGCAATGCGTTTCTTATTCATTCCTGCTTCTGTTGGAATATCAGAAAATCCATAACCTGGTATAGATGGAACTATTATATCAAATGAAAATCCATTTTTATCTGCCTTTGTTAGCAATGGAATAATTTTTAAAAACCGCACAAATGAATCTGGATAACCATGCGTCAAGAGTAATGGTATTGGATTTTTTCCTTCACCTTTCTGGTGGATATAATGCAACCCTACACCATCAACTGTTGTTTTAAAATGCGGGAATGAATTAAGATATCCTTCCTGTTTCTTCCAATCAAATGTGTTTTGCCAATAGTCGCACAATTCTCTCAAGTAAGATTTGTTTGTACCATTCTCCCATTTTGAGTTTTCTATTTCATCTGTCCAACGGGTGTTTGCAATTCTATTCATTAAATCGTCAGTTACTGATTGCTCAATATTTATTTTGAAAGAACTTTTCATGTTCATTTGTTTTTAGGTACGGCGCAATTACCCATCCATAAAGGTTAAGCCCTAATAACGTTCCATGTTAGCGATTCGTTGTTCTTCTCGTCAATCCATCTACTTAATCTTGGTCATAAACATATACCAATTCCATTCCCAAGTTTTTCCATTGTTGTCCGAAAAGGCTTGGCTCCAAATAGGATTTTCTTTATCCCTTGCATCCCAACGGAAAGCTACCAAAATATTTTTTTCATTAAAAGTGTCCTTTGTAATAAAGTGTCCTACACTGTTTTCAAAAGAACCTAATACTGGCGGGTCTAATTTTCCTTCGTTAGAGTCTGCCCAATAAATACTCCACAATTTTGTTTTGGGGTTGAATAATCTAACGGTCATTCCTTCAAATGGCTGTCCGTTAAATGTTGCAAGAAAATTATCAATATTGCCAATTCCATTTAGCACTTTATACATTTCTTGAGTTGATTCAAATTCAGTCCACTCAGTGCAATGAGTTAATCTTGATTTAAGTTTTTTATTATGCAGTTTCCACTTGCCTTCAAAAAAATCAAAGTCGTGTTTTGAAGAAGTTGGTGAGGCTGTAATTATCAGTTCACCATTTGTGCTGTAATTAATTTTAGGTAATTCCAAAGTGTCTTGGCTTGTCATTTAATTTTTTTTTAAGCTCCAACAGTACCTGTCTTTACTTTTCCGGCTCGCTTGTAATTGGCAATAATCACTCCTTTTGATGTAACAACACTCTCTGTTAATGTAAATGCTGCTGTAAGCTTCCCCAAACTTCGCCCATTTAAAAGTTGAATAATTTCTAACTTTAAATGGATATTATGAAAAAAACAAGATTCACCGAAACACAAATTGTAAAAGCAATCCAGGAGCATGAGAACGGCAGAGATGCTAAAGAC
>JANXQO010000103.1 GCA_025353485.1 Chitinophagales bacterium | reverse complement strand
CTGGTGGAATAAAGTATGATAACAAAAAAGAGGAGTTTCGAACCAATAAAGTAAATGAAGTGTTTGAGTTAATTGCAGGTGTGATAAAGCTTTCAGAAGATAATACAAATGACAAAGGCAGCAATAATGCTGCCTTGTCTGCTTTTGTCGGGATGACAAGATTCGAACTTGCGACCCCACGCCCCCCAGACGTGTGCGCTACCGGGCTGCGCTACATCCCGAATATTTTTAGATCGCAAATGTAACTTATCAATACAGATATTCAAAAAACTAAACCTATCTTAGCGCAATCAAATTTTTATAAACCTAATGAAGGTTTTACTAAAGAATGTAATTCATACTTCATCATCTCAGCCCAAACACTCCACAGATATTTTAATTGAGAATGGAATTATTATTGAAATTGCTAATAGCATAAATTCTTCTGCAGATAAAATCATAGAACATAAGAATCTTCATGTATCTGTAGGCTGGATGGATTGCTTTGCCAACTTTTGCGATCCGGGGAATGAACACAAAGAAACTTTGGAAACCGGTGCAAATGCAGCAGCAGCAGGCGGATATACAGAAGTGATGCTTATCCCCAATACCAATCCTGTGGTATATAATAAATCGGAGGTAGAATATATTGTACAGCGAAGCAAAAACCTGCCGGTTACAATTTATCCAACCGGCACTATAACAAAAAATGCAGAAGGAAAAGAACTGAGCGAAATGTATGACATGCATACTTCAGGAGCTATTGCTTTTTCTGATGGTATTAATTCGTTACAGTCTTCCGGTATTATTTTAAAGGCGCTGGAATATATAAAAGCAATTGATGGAATTATTATTCAGTTGCCTGATGATAAAAATATTGCTCCAAATGGATTAATGAACGAAGGAATTATTTCAATAAAATTAGGATTGCCCGGTAAGCCGGCCATCTCCGAAGAAATATTAATTGCGAGAGATATTGAGCTTTTAAAATACACCAATTCCAAAATTCATTTCACAGGAATCTCAACAAAAAAATCAGTAGAGATAATTTCAAAAGCTAAAAAAGATGGGTTAAGAGTTAGTTGTTCAGTTACTCCTTACCATTTATTTTTTACTGATGAAGATTTAAAAAATTACGATACAAATTTAAAAGTTAATCCCCCCTTAAGAACGAAGGAAAACATGCTTGCTTTGCGGGAAGGAATTAAAAATGGAAGTATAGATTTTATCGCTTCGCACCATCAGCCGCAGCATTGGGACGATAAGACGTGCGAGTTTGAATATGCAAAATATGGAATGATAGGTTTGGAAAGTGTGTTTGGTGTTGCCGGTATTTGTGGTATTATGAGCATTGATTTTATAAAGATGCAAACGGAAAATATAAGGAAGATTTTCAATGTAGAATTACCGCAGATAAAAACAGGGGCTAAAGCAAATCTTACTTTATACGATCCTGATGCTGAATATATTTTTGAAGAGGAAAATATTTATTCCAAATCCCGCAACAGTCCTTACATAGCAAAAAAGTTAAAAGGAAAATCGTTTGGGATTATTAACGGAGACAAACTATTTTTGAACGAAATAAACTAACATGCAACAAAAAATTACATCCACTACTACAAAGGGATTTATTGTTGGCCTTATAATGATTGTTCTCACCTTAGGGTTAACGTTTTCAGGTATCGCAGTTGATAGCCCTGTTAAATGGTTATCGTATATAGTTTTTATTGTTGGAGTAGTAATCTCAATTAATCATTATGGAAAACAAATAAACTATAATGCAACCTTTGGAAATTATTTTGCCCACGGTTTTAAAATTTCTGCCCTTGTAACTATAATTATGATTGTATATTCTATAATCTTTATTTACACGTTTCCTGAATTCAAAGAACAAGCATTAGATGCTGCTAAGAAACAAATGCAGGCGAATAAAAATATTTCTGAAAACGATATGGAAAAGGGAATTGAAATGACGAAAAGATTTTTCATGATTGGCATGATAGGCGGAATATTACTCTTTTATCTTATTACGGGTGCAATTGCTTCTCTGATTGGTGCAGCAATTACTAAGAAAGATCCGAGACCTTTGGAAGACTTAAATCAAATCGGGCAATAATGGATCTCTCAATAATTATCCCTCTTCTTGATGAAGCTGAATCATTGCCTGAACTTTCTGCGTGGATAGAAAAAGTAATGCACGAAAATAATTACAGCTACGAAATTATTATGGTAGATGATGGCAGCAGGGATAATTCGTGGAAGGTAATTGAAGAATTAAGCCGGCAAAATAAAAATATAAAAGGGTTAAAATTTCAGCGTAATTATGGCAAAAGTGCAGCATTGAATGAAGGGTTTAAAGCATCACAGGGAGATGTTGTAATAACGATGGATGCTGATTTGCAGGACAGTCCCGAGGAGATACCCGATTTAAGAAAAATGGTCATTGAAAATGGATTTGATATTGTTAGCGGATGGAAGAAAAAACGGTATGATAGTAAACTGGCCAAAAATTTTCCCTCAAAATTATTTAACGCAGCAACAAGGAAAGTATCCGGAATTTATTTACACGATTTTAATTGTGGGTTAAAATCATATCGTAAAAAAGTGGTAAAGAGTATTGAAGTATATGGTGAAATGCATCGGTATATTCCTTTGCTTGCCAAGTGGGCAGGCTTTAGAAAATTTGGGGAGAAAGTAGTTCAACATCATCCACGTAAATATGGTAAAACAAAATTTGGGTGGAGAAGATTTATCAACGGTTTTTTAGATCTTGCATCAATAGTTTTTGTTGGAAAATTCAGAAAAAATCCAATGCACTTTTTTGGTCTTTGGGGAACGGTCTCGTTTTTATTTGGATTTGGTGTATCTGTATATCTTGCTGTTTCAAAATTCTTCTTTGATAAAACCGGATTAACACAACGTCCATTATTTTTCTTTGCTATAGCTGCAATGGTAATCGGTACCCAACTTTTCCTCGCAGGTTTTTTAGGTGAATTGATCTCCCGGAATGCAGGAGACAGGAATTATTATCTTATAGAAGAAAAGACAGGATTTGGAGAAAAATAGAACACTGAAGCCAGAGTTTAAAAGAAAAATATTCACCAACGATAATAAAAACGCCGGAGTGAATTAGTAAGAAATATTAATAAAATTTTAAATAATAATCCGTTTCAGATCAGTTTAATCAGTGTCATCTGTGTTCTATAAAAAAAAAATTATCCTCATAGGCTCTGCATATCCTTTACGTGGCGGCGGTATTGCTTCTTACAATGAACGGCTTGCAAGGGAGTTTATGGCACATGGTTTTGATACTACCATCTATACATTCTCTCTGCAATACCCCAAAATTTTATTTCCGGGCAGTACGCAATATTCAACTGAGCCACCTCCTGCAGATCTTAAAATTAAAGTTTGTATTAACTCTATTAACCCGTTTAACTGGATAAAAGTTGGTAATGAATTAAGGAAGATAAAACCGGATATTATTGTTGTAAGATATTGGCTTCCTTTTATGGGGCCCTGTTTTGGAACTATTTTAAGACGGGTAAAAAAAAATAAGCATACTAAAGTTATTTGCATAGCCGATAATATTATCCCCCATGAAAAAAGAACAGGTGATACCTTATTTACAAAATATTTTGTAAAGCCTGTTGATGCGTTTATAACGATGAGTAAAAAAGTTTTTGATGATCTTCAAAAATTTGTAAAGAATAAACCATCGCAATTTATCCCTCATCCTTTGTATGATAATTTCGGTGAAAAAATAAGTAAAGAAGAAGCGAGAGAAAAATTAGGAATTGGTTTGAATGAAAAAATAATTCTGTTCTTTGGTTTTATAAGAAAATATAAAGGATTGGATATTTTATTGGAAGCAATGAAGATTTTGAAAGACCAGGATCAACAAATTAAATTATTGATAGCCGGAGAATTTTATGATGATAAAAAAATATATGATGAGCAGATCAACAGGCTTGGAATAAGAGACAACCTTATCCTGCATACAGATTTTATTCCGGATAGTGAAGTAAAATATTATCTCAGTGCTGCAGATTGTGTGGTACAGCCTTATCGCAATGCAACGCAAAGCGGGGTTACCCCTCTCGCCTATCATTTTGAAAAACCTATGATAGTTACTAATGTTGGCGGGCTGCCCGACATGGTTCCTTGTAAAGTTGGATTAGTTGCTGAGCCAAATGCAAAAGATATTGCAGAAAAAATCATCGAATTCTTTCAATTAGGAGAAGAATATTTTTTGCATCAACTTCGTGAAGAGAAAAAGAAATATGCCTGGAGTAATATGCTAAATGCAATTACGCATCTTGCCGCTAAATAATTTTTAATATTGTAAATGGAAAAAATAAAAAATATAATCCAGGCTTCAGTGGATGTTAAAAATAAAATTTTGCAGGATGATAAATTAATGCAAACTGTAAAAGACTGTGTAACTATTTTAGTTACTGCATTTAAAAATGGCAATAAGGTTTTGTTTTGTGGAAATGGCGGCAGCGCTGCAGATGCCCAGCATTTGGCAGCAGAGCTTAGCGGAAGATTTTATACTGACAGAGATGCGCTTCGTGCAGAAGCTTTGCATTGTAATACCTCCTACATTACTGCAATAGGAAATGATTATGGATACGACGTAATTTACTCCCGGCTGGTGAAGGGCATCGGTAATAAAGGTGATGTGCTCGTTGGATTAAGTACATCAGGTAACAGTAAAAATATTTTAAATGCATTTGAGGTTGCTAAAGAAAAAGGAATGATCACCATAGCATTTACCGGTGAAAGCGGTGGCAAATTAAAAAGACTTTCGGATCATCTTATTAATGTTCCTTCTGATGATACACCACGTATCCAGGAAAGCCATATTATGCTGGGACATATTATTTGCCAGTTAACCGAAGAACAATATTTTAGCCCCCTCTAAATCTCTCCTGCCAGATGGCGGAGAGGCTTAAATACAATGATGACTGATCTAAAGAAAATTGATAAAAGCTGGACATTATTTTTAGACCGTGATGGTGTGATAAATGATGAAAAACACATGGATTATATCAATACATGGGAAGAATTTAAATTCTTTCCGGGAGTAAAATATGCCATAAAAAAATTTACAGAAAAATTTGGAAACATCTTTATAATTACTAATCAACGCGGAGTTTCAAAAGGACTTACTAAATTAGAAGACCTTAAGATCATACATGATAATTTGGTTAATGAAATAGCTGCTGCCGGAGGAAAAATTTCTAAAATTTATTTTTGTTGTGATATGGATGATGCAAGCCAAAACAGAAAACCAAATCCGGGCATGGGTTTGCAGGCAAAAAAAGAATTTCCTGAAGTTGACTTTTCAAAAAGTGTAATGGTGGGCAATACAATAAGCGATATGGAATTTGGCAGAAACCTTGGCATACCTATAAACATATTTTTACCTTCTATTCACCAACATCCTGGGGTTCAGCATCCAATGGTTGACCTTGTATTCCCTGATCTTTTATCTGTTTCAAAAGCATTATAAGTTATCGTTAAATTTTATTAGCCTGCAATAAAGTTGTTCAAATTGTGTTTCTTTTGTTTAAAGTTTTACCGGATGCACAAGCTCATTATTTTTCTTTCTTTTTTCTTTTTTGGAACTGCTGTTTTTGCACAAAAAATCAGCTCATCTGATTTAAAAATATTGAAGAAAAAAGAAGATTCATTACAAGCACTTTCTTTAAAGATAATACAGGGTAAAACTGCCGGAGATCGCTTTCAGGCTGATAGTGAATTTACCAAAATGTTTGTTCGGGCCTTAAAAATTAAAAGTTCATTTCACTATGCTTTTGATTCTTTATTAACTATTTCAAAGCTTTCGCCGACTGACAGTTCCTTTAAAATCTTTACATGGCAAATGGTTATTAACGACAATGTAGTACGCCAGCATGGGGCCATTCAAATGAGAACTCCTGACGGCTTATTAAAACTTTTTCCGCTGATTGATAAATCAGACATTACCACCAATATGTCCGATACTATCGGCAATAATTTGGGATGGATTGGCGCTGTGTATTACAAAATAATTCAGACACAATCCGCTGATAAAAATTATTATACACTGCTGGGGTATGATGAAAATAATATCCGCAGTAATAAAAAAATTATTGAAGTTCTTTCTTTTGAAAATGACCAGCCAATATTTGGGGGTTCTTATTTTAATTTTTCTGATAATACTACTTTAAAACAAAACCCCGGCAGATTAATTTTAGAATATAAGAAAAATGCAAGCCCACGGCTTGTTTACGATAAGGAACAGGACATGATAATTTACGAACACCTGATATCAGAATCAGGTGAAGATAAAAAGAAGTACACTTATATTGGTGATGGAGATTATGAAGGATTAAAATGGAAAGATGGCAAATGGGTACATATTGATAAAGTGTTTACACAAAAACTAAAGGAAGGTGATGAACCTATCCCGAACCTTATACGGGATGCCAATGGGAATATTGATCGCTCTAAATTAAAAAATAATGGTTTTGGTGATGCTATAAATGACAAACCGGAAGGGGAAGTAAAAACAGTTACAAAAACTAAAACAACACCTTCAAAGGTTAAAGTAAAAAAGAAATAATTACCCTTCAATTAAGTAAGTTCCCAGGTCAACCACATCTCCCTCTCCCATTTTAAATTTCTCTATAACTTCTACATCAAGGTCTTCCAGTACTTTGCTTTTAAAAATTTCTTTATTGTTTTTGAGGATAACAAAATAAAAGTCGGGATTGGTATCTGTATTCCAATTTGAAAATGCTGCATGATTAAAAGAAATTTTTGCGATACCATTTTCATCAAGCTTACTCTCGCCGAGGAAATCATCTTCAAAAATATCTTTATCATAAAGCCTTACCAGGTAAGCTTCCCCTGTTATTGCATGGTCATGGCCTTTACCAATAAATCTTGCGGTCACTTCAAGGTTCATGTCTTTATTTAAAGAGAGGTCAGTCATAATATTTTATTTGTTGAATAAAGATATGCCGTACAAGTGAGTGACACAACGATGCTGCTAAAAGATTTGCTGCCGGCTACCAAATTTTTTTACTCATCCAGTTTTAATACTGCTAAAAAAGCTTCCTGCGGCACTTCTACATTGCCTATTTGTTTCATTCGCTTTTTACCTTCTTTTTGTTTTTCAAGCAGTTTTCTTTTGCGGCTTATATCACCACCATAGCATTTTGCAGTAACATCTTTACGCATAGCGCTGATAGTTTCCCGGGCTACCACCTTGGCTCCTATTGCGGCCTGTATCGCAATTTGAAATTGCTGACGATGCACCAACTCCTTTAATTTTTCGCAAAGTTTGCGGCCAAATTCCTGTGAACGGCTGCGATGTATCAACGCACTTAACGCATCCACTTTATCACCGTTCAATAAAATATCCATTTTCACTATGTCACTTTCACGCCAGCCGATTGGATGATAATCGAAAGAAGCATAACCCCTGGTTAAACTTTTCAGCCTGTCGTAAAAGTCAAAAACAATTTCAGTCAATGGCATTTCAAAAGTAATCTCTACCCTTGTTGGCGTTAAGTATTGCTGGTGAGTTAAGATGCCTCTCTTGTTAATGCAAAGCGTCATTATATTACCGATATAATCGGATGTTGTAATTATTTGTGCTTTGATA
>JANXQO010000047.1 GCA_025353485.1 Chitinophagales bacterium | reverse complement strand
TTTTCTTTTTCATATACCAGGTAATTCCATGGCTGCAATTGGATGTTTTGTATATCCGTAATATCAATTACAGTTTTATCAAAAACATTTATAAATCTTCCATATAAAATGTCATTAAAGATTTTGGGAATAGTTTTTTCTACAGATAAATTTAAAATAACTAAAACCTCATCCTCTCCGTTCTTTCTTACAAACACAAAAATTTTATCGTCATTATCAGTTTTAATTTTATTAGTAACCACATTTTTATCTGCTGCATGTAATGCGGTATTTGTTTTTCGCAAATGCAATAAAATTTTATAAAAGTCATGCAGCTCACATTGCTGCCCCCACTCTATTTGGTCTTTATCAAAAAACTGCAATCTTTTGTTGTTGGGTAATTCCTGTCCGCTATAGATCATTGGCAGGCCATTCCATGTACAACTAAATACAGCAAGTGCTTTAGCAGCTTCACCATATTTTTCATACTCGGTACCATTCCAGCTATTCTCATCATGATTGCTGGTAAAATAAACCCGCAATGCATTTGTAGGAAATGAATGATCGTATTCCTGCAGAACAGTAACCAAACTATTTAGATCAGTGTGCTTTTTATAAAATTCTTCTGTTGCATGCATCCACTTCCAGGTATAGGTTGCATCAAATACTTCATGATAATTTGCTTCTTCACATTCAGCAAACCAAAATAGGTTTGTCTTATACTTTGCTAATGCTGTTGTTGCTTTTCTCCAAAATTCCAATGGCACTAAATGCGCCATATCACATCTAAAGCCATCTATATCACAGGCTGCAATCCAAAACTTCATTGCATCTATCATGGCAGCCTGCATATGCTGATTATCAAAATTTAATTTACTTACATCTTCCCATCCATTGGGATGAATTATTTTATTTTCATCATCATAACAAAAAAAGTCCGGATGCTCTTCTATCCAAACATTATCATTGCCTGTATGATTGGCCACCCAATCAATTATTATTTTAAAACCAAGTTCATGTGCATCTTTAATCAGGTCAACAAAATCCTGCAAGAAACCAAATTCAGGATTAACTTCTTTATAATTTTGCACGGCATAATAACTGCCTAAAGTTCCTTTTCTGCCTGCAATACTTATTGGGGTAATTGGCATACACCACAACACTTCTATTCCCATATCTTTTAATCTTGGGAGATGTATTTTAAAAGCATTGAATGTTCCTTCGGCGGTGTATTGCCTGATATTTACTTCATAAATATTAGTATCATAACTCCAGGAAGGATGCTCAAATTTCATAACCAGATTTTAGATTTCTCTAACCTATTCACAGTTGCGCATTCACGATTCACCATTAACTTTGCACAATATTACATGAAGCAGTTTAATGTTCCCATAACATACAGAAGCCGTTTAATTTCTACCATTAAAAATAAACGCAGGGCACAGGATAAATTAAAAAAAGATTTTACTCCCACCTTTTTAAATTTCGGCTCCCTGCAAATATATCTTGCCCGTCACTTTGGTTTTTGCTATGGTGTTGAAAATGCAATAGAAATATCTTTCAGAACTGTTGATGAAAATCCCGGTAAAAGAATTTTCTTGTTAAGTGAAATGATTCATAACCCGTTAGTAAATGATGATCTGAAAAAAAGAGGCGTGCAATTCCTGATGGATACCCTGGGCAATTTGATTATTGATTTTGATACGCTTACTGCTGATGATATTGTAATTATCCCTGCCTTTGGAACTACACTTGATATAGAGGATAAATTAAAAAATATCGGGATAAAAATTGAGAAATATAATACTACATGCCCCTTTGTTGAAAGAGTATGGAACCGGGCAGAAATTATAGCCGCAAAGGATTATACCATTATTATTCATGGTAAACCAAAACATGAAGAAACAAGAGCAACCTTCAGCCATAGCGCATCCAATGCACCAACAGTAATTGTAAATGATATGGAAGAAACAATTGAGTTGGCAAAATATATTACCGGCGAAAAACCATTACTTCTTTTTTATGAAGAATTTAAAGGCAACTATTCTGAAGGGTTTAATGTTGAAAAAGATCTTCAACGGATTGGTGTAGTTAATCAAACAACAATGCTGGCAAGCGATACGCAGGCAATTGCAGATTATTTAAAACAAACCATATTGCTAAAATATCATCTTACAGAAGATACCATTGAAGAAAGATTTGCTGATACAAGAGATACTTTGTGCTATGCAACTTATGAAAATCAGAGTGCTGTTTATGGCTTGCTAAAAACCGATGCTGACCTTGCCATTGTAGTGGGAGGTTATAACAGTTCCAATACATCTCACCTGGTAGAATTATGCGAAGAAAAATTACCAACTTATTTTATTGATTCAGCAGAGAGGATATTGTCGCAAAACAAAATCATCCATTATGATTTTCATAATAAAACTGAAAAGGAAACTGCTAATTTCTTACCCGCAAAAAATCCTGTAAAAATTCTAATAACAAGCGGAGCAAGCTGCCCCGATGCTTCAGTGGAAGATGTAATAAATAGATTACTATCTTATTTCCCGGTTAATAAAACTACAGAAGAAACAATTGCAGAATTTGCATAAAAAAAACCTCCCGGGTTAGGCCGGAAGGCTTGTAGAGATTCATGTGCAGGATAATTTATCTTGTAAGCTTATACTTGAATGTTGAATAGGATGTTTTAACTTCTACATGATATATTCCGGGTAACAAAACTGCCAAATTATCAAGCATCACGCTGCTAACACCTTTTTGTATTGAAGCGTTAAGCACTCTTATAACTCTGCCTAAATTATCACTAATTTGAATGCGGGCAACTTCATTTCTATCACTTGAAATATTAATTTTTAATTGATTTACAAAAGGGTTGGGATAAACTGAATTAATGTTTACGCCATTGATAGTAAAGTTTATCGCAACGATATTACTATAAACAAAGTTGGCATTTATATCCACTTGTTTAAGGCGGTAGTAATTAACTCCGTTTACCGGGCTGTTATGGGTAAGAATATAATCACGCTGAATTGTACTGTTGCCGGCTGCATTTACTCTGCCTATAGAAGTCCATTGGGTAGCGTTATCACTAAACTCCACATCAAAATATTTACTGTTTTGTTCTGAAGATGTTTGCCATTTTAATTGAACTTTATTTGCATCTTTTACTCCATTAAAAGATAACAATCTAATTGGCAATGCACCACCTGAGGCTGTATACGTTGCGATTACAGCATAATTATTTCCTGTTAAGCCGGTAGTACAAATACCGGGGTCAGTAAATTGCCCCGCAACTTTTATGTCAGATTCCACAGGAGTAGCCCCGGCTGTAATTGGCACATTCGTAAAAGTAATTTTATATTTACTTCCGGGGGGAGACAGATTCATTGTAACATTTTTGGTTGTACCAGTCCATGTATATACTAAATTAACTCCGCTTCCACCGTTATTAGTTTTTACCCAATCAAATAAATCTGCGCCTGTACCTGTAGGTGCAGAGGGAGGATTTAATTTAGTAAAACTAAATGTTAAGGTAGAATAATTATTACTTAAGGGATCGTTGCTAAAAGCATAACTGGCCTGAGCAACATAAAAATCAAATGAAATTGTTTCAGTACCTCCCGGAAAGGTACCGGGATTGGGTGTCATAGCAGGATTATTCAATACAAAATCCTGGGCAACTAATGAACTTTGAAAAAAGGCCGTAATTAATAGTAAGGTTAAAAATCTTTTCATTTTTATTGTTTTAATATCAATTAATTTGGGTTTGCATTAAAATGAAAAATCCAGTATTGAATAATTTACATTGTTGTCAGAATTTATTTCCCCGCCACTTCCATTTTTTAAATAAACATTAATAGGGGTAGAACCATTCGTTTTGCCTGGATTTACTCTTACAGAAAAAGTAACCCTGCGAAGTGAATTTGCAAATACTGCATTGGAAGTAATTACATAAAAATCAGGATTGGTTACATCATCTACCGTGAAGAGATTATTTTGTACAGGCTGTCCGGCAGCATTGGCTGTTTGAGCACTATTAAAACTAAAATTGCTGAACATACTTTGTTTATCAACATATAAAGTAATAAGTGAGCCATTAGTAGTAAACGCATTAATTTCATTTATCTGAAGGGTAACCTCCATGGTGCTTTGCCCGATAACAATATTTGGATTTAAATTAATGCGGGGTGTAATATCCGGTACCGTTGGTTGTGCGGCAGCATTATTTACAAATAATCCTGATAGTACTAATAAAGCAAGTAAAGTTTTTTTGATACTGTTCATATTCATAATTTTTTTTATTAATAAAAGAGGGTTGTACGAGGAAATCACAGGTTGGGATTGTGGAATTTCAGGCAGATACCTTATAAAAAAATTCCTATACGTTTTCAAAGGATTGGAAAATCAGAGTGGATGCCTGATCAGGAATTAAAATTTATTTTACCTTATAAGCAAATAAAACTACCACAAGATTAACGATTTATTAAATACAATCAATAAATATATTCATCCTTTATTACCCCAATACAATATGTGATGTAAGATATAAAAATGTTTTTCAGGTATTGATTTAATAAACCCAGGCAAGATCTAAGCTATGGTAATTTTTTCTACCATTTTCCCCGTGGCAAGCTGTAAAGCAAAATCCAATTGGTCCTTCTCTGTCAGATGGGTATTATCCAGCTCAATAGCATCTTCAGCTTTACGGAGCGGACTAACTTCTCTGTGAGAATCAATATAATCACGCATTTCAAGATTTGTTTTTATTTCTTCAATGGTTACGTTAGGGTTTTTTTCAAACAATTCTTTAAATCTTCTTTCTACTCTTACTGTTTCATCTGCCTCCATAAATATTTTTAATTCAGCTTTGGGAAAAACAGTAGTGCCTATATCTCTTCCATCCATAACGATCCCTTTTTCTTCTCCCAATTTTTGTTGACGGGATACTGCAAATTTTCTAACTTCCTTTATTGCTGCAACATCACTTACTTTTTCTGCAATTACAAGATCCCGTATAACATACTCTACATTTTCTCCATTTAAATAAATTTCTGACTCCTGTGTTTTAGTATTAAAACTAAATTCGATAGTTATATTTTTTAATGCCTGTTTTACTTCTTTTGTATCTGTCCAGTCAATATGATGTCTTAAAAAATATAAAGTGATGGCACGATACATTGCTCCGCTGTCAATATATACATAGCCCAGTTTTTTTGCCAGCGCTTTTGCCAAAGTGCTTTTACCGCAGGCTGACCATCCATCTATTGTGATAATAATTGCCATAAGGCAAAAATGGCTTAAAAATAAAGAAGAACAAAAAAGAATTGAAACTATAGAAATAAAAAATGCCACCTCAAACAAGATGGCATCTTAACAAAAATTATTTTTTTATGCTTCGGTTGTTTCTTCCTTTTTAACCCCGCCTTTTATTTCAAAATGTATTTTAGAATTTTCTTTATCCAGGGCTGCAATTAAAACATCGCCTGTTTTAATATGCATGTTCAAAATTTCTTCTGCTAAAGGATCTTCAAGGTATTTTTGAATAGCCCTGTGTAAAGGCCGGGCACCAAATTGAGCATCATAGCCCTTATCAGAAATAAATTTTTTAGCTTCTTCCGATAACTCTAATACCAATCCTAAATTATGCAGGCGCTTAGTTACACCCTTCATTAAGATATCAATGATTGAGAAAATATTTTCTTCTGTTAAATGGTTAAATATTACCACATCATCTATCCTGTTTAAAAACTCAGGACTAAAAGTTCTCTTCAAAGATTTTTCAATAACGGCTTTATTATTTTCATCTGCATTTTGCACACGGGTTGCAGTTTGGAAACCAACTCCCTCGCCGAAATCCTTCAATTGCCGGGCACCAATATTAGATGTCATGATGATAGTGGTATTCTTAAAATCAATTTTTCTTCCTAATCCATCCGTTAATATTCCATCATCTAAAACCTGTAATAAAATATTGTAAATATCGGGATGCGCTTTTTCAATCTCATCCAATAAAATAACTGAATATGGTTTACGCCTAACCTTTTCTGTTAACTGCCCGCCTTCCTCATATCCAACATATCCCGGAGGTGCACCAATTAAACGGCTTACAGTAAATTTTTCCATGTATTCACTCATGTCAATACGTATCAAAGCATCGTCACTATCAAACATGTATCTTGCAAGCGCTCTTGCCAATTCTGTTTTACCAACACCTGTGGGGCCCAGAAAAATAAATGTACCAATTGGTTTTTTGGGATCCTTTAACCCTACCCTGTTACGCTGAATTGCTTTTACAACTTTTTGTATTGCCTCATCCTGTCCAACAACAGCCGCTGTAAGATCCGCAGCCATCTTTCTTAATTTTTCAGTTTCTGCCTGAACCATGCGCTTTACCGGAATCCCGGTCATCATGCTAACTACCTCAGCAATGGCTTCTTCATCAATTGGAAAACGCCTGTGTTTACTTTCTTCTTCCCAATCTGTTTTTGCTTTTTCCAATTCTTCCTGCAATCTTTTCTCAGTATCCCGTAGTGATGCCGCTTCTTCAAAGCGCTGGCTTTTCACCACTTTATTTTTTTCCAGTTTTATATCTTCTATCTTTTTTTCCAGTTCCAAAACATCTTCAGGAACATTAATATTTTTTAAATGAACTCTTGCCCCTACTTCGTCTAAAACATCAATGGCTTTATCAGGTAATAATCTATCCGTCATATACCTGTCGCTTAATTTTACACAGGCATCAATAGCTTCATCTGTATAAGTTACATTGTGATAATCTTCGTATTTACTTTTAATATTTGTGAGTATCTGAATCGTTTCTTCAACGCTTGGCTGCTCTATCATCACCTTTTGAAAACGACGATCCAGTGCACCGTCTTTTTCAATATACATTCTGTATTCATCCAGGGTAGAGGCGCCAATACATTGTAGTTCACCTCTTGCCAAAGCCGGTTTAAATATATTGGAGGCATCCAAAGAACCACTGGCGCCCCCTGCGCCAACAATGGTATGTATTTCATCAATAAATAAAATAACATCCCTGTTTTTTTCAAGTTCATTCATAATGGCTTTCATTCTTTCTTCAAACTGGCCACGGTATTTTGTGCCGGCAACTAAAGCTGCAAGATCAAGTGATACAACTCTTTTATCAAACAACACACGGCTAACTTTTCTTTGTATAATTCTTAAGGCCAAACCTTCTACTATGGCGGTTTTACCAACACCGGGCTCACCAATTAAAATTGGATTATTCTTTTTACGCCGACTTAATATTTGAGATACTCTTTCAATTTCTATATCACGGCCAACAATAGGATCAAGGGAATTCATTTCTGCCAAACGGGTAATATCCCTGCCAAAATTATCAAGAACAGGTGTCTTTGATTTAGGCTGGCTGGCAGAGCCTTTTGTAGACCGTTGTTGTTGTGAATACGGTTTTTTTTCTTCATCAAATTCTTCAGGATCATCATCCTGAAATTCTGCTTTAGGATCTGTTTTTACATATCCTAATTCATTTTTAAACATGTCGTAATCCACGTCAAACTGATTTAAGATTTGTGTTGCAATATTTTCCTTGTTTTTCAAGATGCTTAGCATCAGATGTTCCGTTTCTACCAACGGGCTTTTCAATGCCTTGGCTTCCAGAACAGTCACCCTAATCACTTTCTCCGCTTGCTT
>JANXQO010000036.1 GCA_025353485.1 Chitinophagales bacterium | reverse complement strand
TATTCCTGGCCGTTTATATCCCACATTTTACAGCCTTCAGCTCTTACAATTTCAAGACACAAGGGCGAATCGGAAGTTTGCCCTATATGATTTAAAAAAAGTTGACGGTTGGTGATACCCCCTGCCCCCCTGAAGGGGTGATTGAGACCTTCATTGTTTTGCATGAGTGCAAATGTCGTGAAGAAAACAGGATTTGTATTGAAATATATAAGGTTATACGTATGAAATATGCAACAAATTTAAACAGCCTAAACATTGCAAAGCAGTATCGCAAAGAAAACAAAGAACCGCAAAGTTCGCAAAGATGCTTAGCGTACTTTGCGTAATTTTAGCGCACTTTGCCATACTCAATAAAAGTTGAATAAAGTTGAAAAAGTACAAGAGTGCGACGCCAATGAAGATGATAGAAGCACAAAAGCTGGCTACCAAAAAAAATAAAAAATGAGTTTTATAATTCCTGTAAAAGATGTGTTACCAAAGTTTGGGAACAATTGTTTTATTGCACCCAACGCTACCATTGCCGGAGATGTTGTAATGGGTGATGACTGCAGCATTTGGTTTAATGCGGTGATAAGGGGAGATGTGAACAGCATCCGCCTTGGCAACAAGGTAAATGTGCAGGATGGAGCAGTTATCCATTGCACATATCAAAAAGCGAAGACGATGATTGGAAATAATGTGAGCATCGGACACAATGCAATTGTACATGGATGCGTTATAGATGATAACGTATTGGTGGGCATGGGAGCAATTGTAATGGATAATGCGCACATCGGAAGTAATTCCATAATTGCTGCGGGTGCAGTTGTTCTTGAAAATACAATTGTTGAACCGGGAAGTATTTATGCAGGAGTACCTGCAAAAAAGATAAAAGATATTCCGGAGGAAATGATCAGCGGAGAAATAAACAGGATCGCAAATAATTATGTGATGTATGCGGAATGGTTTAAAGAAAGTTGGTAGTTTTTAGTTTGTAGTTAACATTTTTAAGGCAACCAATAGAGTAAATTGTACCTCTTTAAAATATGAAAAAGATTCTTTTAGTTGTAATGTGTGCTTATCTGCTTTCCGGCTGTTCAATTTTTAGAAAGAATACAAAATACGGTTGCCCTACAGATGGAAGAAATGTGGGTGCTGAAAAATTATTATCAGGCGACCCGAAATCTATAAAAGCAGCAAAGAAAGCAAAGTATAAAGGTGGAAGTGCAGTGAAATCAGTTTATTAGTGATCACCCGTAAATCCAATAATTAAAACCACAACCTATACCCATGTGTTATCATTTAAAAACCAATTACGGCGGTACTGAAGCGGTAATTGACGACAATTGCGGCATATCAAAATTTTATATGATCGCTAATACCCTCACAGATGAATTACATGTTTCATTTTTAAACCAGGTAGATGATGCTGATACTTTAGATTGGGATTTTGAGTACAAAAATCATTACCTCACTTTACACTATAATATTTTTAACGGAGTTTCTATTCTTCCGCAAAGCTATAAAGGAAAGAAAAAAGAAAATAAAGCAGTGATTGAGATCGCAAATTTTTTAGAAAGCAGAGCTTATTAACGTCAAACGGCAAACGTGAGATTTCACGTCTCAGCTCTCACGTTTCACGAAACACACTTACCACGTTTTTTCCTGTATTGTATCAAGAATAGTTAAATAACTCTCGTAACGGTCCGTTGCTATACCTCCCGAATTCACGGCATCTTTTACCGCACAACCCGGTTCATTAATGTGCATACAATTATTAAACCGGCAGTCATTTATTAAAGCCCGCATTTCAGGAAAATAATGCGAAAGTTCCTGTTTGGAAATATCCATTAAAGCAAATTCTCTCAGGCCAGGTGTATCAATAATTTTACCCCCGGAAGGAAGATCAAACATTTCTGCAAAGGTTGTTGTATGAAGCCCTTTGCCGCTCCAGCCGCTAACGTCCTGTGTTTTTAATTTTAGTTCAGGAAAAATAATATTTATAAAAGAAGATTTACCAACACCTGAATGGCCTGAGAGTAATGTTACTTTTTCTTTCAATAAGTCCTTCACTTCTTCAACACCCATATTTTTTTCGATACTCATTGCCATCACTTTATAACCGATTGCCTCATATATATTTTTTACTTCTTCAAATTTTTCCTCTTCTTTTTTTCTGTACAGATCAATTTTATTAAAAACAATTATGGAAGGGATATGATACGCTTCAGATGTAATAAGAAAACGATCAATGAATCCCTGTGAAGTTTTAGGGTCTTTTAAAGTTGCAAATAAAAGAGACTGATCAAGATTGGAAGCAACAATATGATGCTGGTGTTTGTTGTGCGGAGATTGACGGGTAATATAATTTTTCCTGTCAATTATTTTATTGATAACAACAGATGCTTCATCTTCATTTTCCATCTCAATTTCCACATGATCGCCAACAGCAACCGGATTGGTAGAAGCTATGCCTTCAATTTTAAATTTGCCTTTTATCCGGGCATTGTAAGTAACCTTCTCCCGATTGCTATCGGGATCACTTTTAACTACATACCAACTACCGGTAGATTTGTAAACTGTTGCCTTCATAAAATAATGTGCAAATATGCTTATGAGCTAATGTGCAAATGAATGCAAGTTACTTTTAGATGTGCAGGTTTTATATATTCAGCTAATAAATATGCATATTTAAGATTGTTATTGAAGATTGCCCAACATCTGCATATTTGCATATCTTCTCATCTGCACATTGTTTATGGGAATTTTTTAAACACAATAAATCTTAACAGCACTTCTAAGAAAAGAAATAATAATGCAGCAAAAACAAACGGATAAAATTTTTCAGCGAAGCGGCTGAAAGTTGTTATCTGAACTTTTGATTTTTCAAGCTTATCAATTTCATTATAAATATTTTTAAGTCCGGCATCATCCTTTGCCCTAAAATATCTTCCGCCTGTTTCATTGGCGATACTTGTTAACAGTTTTTCATCAATGGCAACTTTTTCGTTTTGCATAACAATGCCCATTGGCGTGCTTACAGGTGTTGGCGCATATCCATCTGTACCCACACCGATGGTATACACTTTTACATTAAACCTCTTTGCAATTTCTTTTGCAGTTGCAGGATCAATTAATCCGCCATTATTAATACCGTCAGTTAGTAAGATAACCACCTTACTTTTTGAGGTGCTTGTTCTTAAACGGTCAACACTTGTTGCAAGCCCGGAGCCAATAGCAGTACCATCTTCCAGCAATCCATTTCTTATCTGTTCAATCTGAGATTTCAGTACGGCATGATCTGTTGTTAGCGGGCACTGCGTAAAACTTTCTCCTGAAAAAATAACAATCCCTATCCTGTCAGTTAATCTTTGATCCACAAAATCTGCCGCAACTTTTTTCGCAGCTTCCATCCTGTTGGGCGTAAAATCCTGTGCGGTCATGCTTCCGCTTACATCAATGCATAAAATTATATCCACACCTTCTCCTTCGGCATTCTGTTCATCATTTCTTGTTTGTGGACGGGCAAGCGCAAATATTATACAGGTTAATGCAAGTAACCGAAGTACAAATGGAATGTGATGGAAAACATTTTTCCACGAAGAAATATTTTGCAAACCATTGATAGATGAAACATTTATCGCCGCCTGTTGATGACGGCCTTTAAATATTTTCCACGCTATTAATACAGGAATTAATATCAGCAGGTAAAAAAACTGCGGCTGCCCAAAACTTATATTATTAAAATAGTCGAATATCAATTTGTGTCATGGTGTTGATCTGTGAAAATTAATTTTTCAATTTGTTCTATTACCTTTTTTGTATTTATTAAAGTAGTTTCACTTTCCTCTTTATGCGGATAAAATTTTGCAAACTTAACTGCATCTGTCATCCTTAACGAACCGGCAATTAATGAAGTATCATTTTTTGAAAGAAGCGTATCATTCAATAATATCAACATCTCAGAAGAAGTAAGATTGAGAACATTCTTCTCCATCTTTCTGGAAAGATATCTTTTAAAAATATCGGTAAGCTTTGTATGAAACGGTTTTACTTCTCCCTTATATAAAAATTGTTCTTTTTGTAATTGTTCTATTGATTGCATGGCTTCATCAAATGGCGTAAGCTTTGATTTAAAAATTGATTCCGGTTTTTTTCTTCTCTTAAAGTATTTTATTAAATAAATAATTGCAACAATTAATAAAATAAGAAGCGCTGCACCGCTGATCCACAACCACAAGGGAATTTCATCTTTTACTTCGATGATCGTTTTAATATCATGAAACGTTTTGGTACTGTCAAGCGGAGAAAAAGAAACGTTTACAGGAATTGAATCAGTGAATAAACTTATTGTACTGTCATCAACAACAGGTTCAAAGTTTATTGGTAAAGCAGGAATTGTATAGATGCCGGAATCAAAACTGGTAAGCGTTAATGTTTGCCTGTATGTCAATATTCCATTGGTCTCTATAGTATCTATTTTACCTCTGGTAACTATTTCAAAATGGCTAAAACTATCAGGGACATTAAACCAACCGATGCGGTATGCGTTAACAGGAAAACTTGCTTCCACATTGTATCTGAGCTGCCCGCCAATTAAAATTTGTTTTTTATCAACAGAAGTTTTCAGGGAAGGCGTTTGGGCAAAAGCAAACTGTATACTTAAGATTAAAAGAATCCCGATAGTTATAGGGATAAAAAATAAAATTCTTTTCATTCTCATATTATTAATCACCTGCTATCCTCTCCTGATAAAAAATTGTTGTAAAATTTTTACATAATCTTCATCCGTACGAATATGCAAAAGCTCAGCTCCTGCCTTTCTGAATATTGCTTTACAAACAGCGCTTTGCTCTAAAAAATATTGCTGGTAATTATATTGTACCATCTTATCATTTGTATCAAGCCATTTGGTTTTGCCGGTTTCAAGATCCTGCACCTGCACCATCCCTATTTCCGGCAATTGCATATCCATTTTATCATACACTTTCAAACCTATTACATCATGCCTGCTGCCAATCACTCTTAAATTATCATCATACTTATCATCCAAAAAATCGCTCATAATAAAAGCAATACTTTTTTGTTTTGAAGAACGATTGAAGTATTTAATTGCTTCATTTAAGTTTGTGCCTTTACGTTTAGGCTGCGATGTGAGCAATTCTCTAACAATATACAATGCATGTTGTTTACCTTTTTTGGGAGGAATATATTGTTCAACCTTATCACTAAAAAATATCACACCTACTTTATCATTATTATTTACGGCGCTGAAAGTTAGTACAGCACCAATTTCCGTAATCATATCTTTCTTTCGCTGTAGCGTAGTTCCAAATAAAGAGCTGGCACTAACATCTACCAATAAAATAACCGTAAGCTCTCTTTCTTCTTCAAAAACTTTTGTAAAAGGATGAGAATATCTTGCACTTACATTCCAGTCAATAAATCGTACATCATCACCGTGAGAATATTCTCTAACTTCCCTAAAACTCATACCACGACCTTTGAAAGCAGAATGATACTCACCTGTAAACATATGTGTAGTAAGCTTTCTGCTTTTTATCTCAAGCTCTTTTACTTTTTTTTGTATTTCGGCGATGCTAAGCATTTGTCTGAACTATGATTTCTTGCCTGCCCGACTGAGTTATTCAGGCGGGGATTAATAGATTTATGAGATTTAAAAAAATTTATATTATTTATCTCTTTTCAGTTTTCTCCATGTCCTCCCCCGTTGGGCAATGTCATTAAGTTAAGACATTGCGTTTCACTTGAACATTGATTATTGAATATTTTGAGTTTTGAATATTCGAACTTAAAAAACACTCAATAAACAATATTTAACACTCAATATTCAAGTACAAATCCTTAACTTAATGGACCTCTCCCGTTAGGGAGATAGAGGGGTCTTTTACGGCACATTTACCACTTTCAAAATCTCCCCAATTATCATTTCAACACTTACATTTTCTGCTTCGGCCTCATAAGTTAATCCAATGCGATGACGTAAAACATCCCTGCAGATATTTCTAACATCTTCAGGAATAACATAGCCACGCTTGTTTAAGTAAGCATATGCTTTTGCCGCCAATGCAAGATTGATACTTGCCCGGGGCGAACCTCCAAAACTTATGAGGGGCTTAAGTTTGGGAAGATTATATTTTTCAGGATAACGGGTGGCAAAAACAATATCTAAAATATAATGTTCAACTTTTTCATCCATGTAAACCTGCCGTACCAATTCCCTTGCAGTTAAAATTTCCTGCGTAGCAACAACAGGATTTATCAAAGCCTGTTTCATACCCTGCACGTTTTGCCGAATAATATTTTGCTCTTCTGATTTTGTAGGATAATCTATTATCACCTTCAACATAAACCTGTCAACCTGCGCTTCGGGTAAAGGATATGTTCCTTCCTGCTCAATCGGGTTTTGTGTTGCCAGAACAAGAAATGGTTCTTCAAGATTGTAAGAACTGTTCCCGATAGTTACCTGTCTTTCCTGCATAGCTTCTAATAAAGCGCTTTGCACTTTTGCAGGCGCACGGTTAATTTCATCTGCCAAAATAAAATTAGCAAAGATGGGACCTTTGCGAACAACGAATTCATTTTTTTGCTGGTTGTATATCATTGTGCCGGTAACATCCGCAGGCAAAAGATCAGGGGTAAATTGTATCCTGCTGAATTTTGCATTGATGGTTTGTGCAAGCGATTTTATGGAAAGCGTTTTTGCCAGGCCCGGAACACCTTCTAATAAAATATGCCCATTGCTTAAAAGGCCTATCAACAATCTTTCTATCATATGATTTTGCCCTACGATCACCTTCCCTATTTCATCATGTATCTTATCAATAAAGGTGGCGGAGTGGGTTATTCTTTCGTTAAGTAAACGAATATCTTCTGCTGTTTGTAGCATAATAAAAAATTAATGCGGTTAAAAAACTTTTCGGGCTGCAAAATACGAAGTACCCGTAAACAAAAATGCTGCCATGCAACCGCCAACAGGAAAACTATGTTAATTTTAACGCTAAAATATAAGTTATGGTAGACCAACAACTAATTACAGCAAGTAACCAGCTTGAAGGTTATAAGATCACCAAACACTTAGGTGTTGTGCGTGGCATTACAGTAAGATCAAGAAATATATTCGGAAATATCGGCGCAGGTTTGCAATCATTGGTAGGAGGAAAAATTACCATTTATGTTGAGCTATGCGAAAGAGCAAGAGAAGAGGCTTTTCAAGCCATGATACAACATGCCAATGAAAGAGGAGCCAATGCTATCATTAATATCCGCTATGATGCCAATGAAGTGATGGCGGGTGTTACAGAAGTTTTGTGTTACGGCACTGCAGTACAGGTGGTGAATGTGTGAGGTATGATGTAAGAGTGATGGAAATATTTATTTAAGTTTATGATATGAAATTTTATGTGGATACATCTGTTTGGGGAGGGCATGAAGATGAAGAATTTGAAGAGTGGACGATTCCTTTTTTGGAACAGGCAAGACAGGGACGATTTACAATTGTTCTTTCTGATGTAACCTTACGGGAATTGGTATCCGCTCCGTTAAGTGTTAGGCAACTGACTGAATCTATTCCTGATTCTTTTTTGGAATTAGTTTCTTTAACCGGGGAACAGGATATTCTAGCACAGCATTATATTGAAGAAGGCGCTTTGACACCAAAATTATGAATCAGATGCTCAACATATTGCTATTGCAACAATTTTGAAAGTGGACAGCTTAGTAAGCTGGAATTTTAGACACATGGTAAATTTTTTTCGCATAAAACAATACAATTCAATAAATCTTAAATTTGGATATTCCACAATTGATATCAGGACACCTAAAGAAGTAACATATGAAAACGAAAATTGAAAAAAATTTTAAAGCAGTAGATTTTATGCGTAAGGTGAGAGAAGAATTAAGCATCTTGTATAACACAGACAAGAAGCGCTATTTTGAGGAAATTAAAAAAGCCATGGCAGACTTTAAAACTACCCGACAAAAAGTCCAGAGCTAACAAGTTTTTCAGCACATGATTCAAAACGCTAATGAAAGAGGCGCCAATGCTATCATTAATATCCGGTACGATGCATCAAATTATTATTGTCATGGATGGAGGAAACTGTTATTTCAATTTAAAAATTAATTTGACAAAAAAAACATTCTCTCAAATTGCAGTAAATGGATATGCTTAATTCAGTCTTTCAACTCAAATACTTCCCAACAATAGGCACTCTTCTACCAACACCAAATGCTTTTGGTGAAACACGGATGATAGGACAAAACTGGTTGCGTTTGTATTCATTAATGTTCACCATTTTTAATACCCTGTCAACCAAAGCTGCATCAAATCCCTGATCTTTTATCTGGTCGGGGCCTTGTGTCCTTTCAATGTATTGATACAATATTTTATCAAGCACTGCATATTCAGGAAGGCTGTCACTGTCTTTCTGGTCAGGTCGTAATTCTGCAGATGGCGCTTTGTTTATGATGTTATTTGGTATGATCTCTTTGTCCCTGTTTATATATTTTGCCAGTTCATACACCTGCAGTTTATAACAATCGCCCAGAACACCTAAGCCTCCTGCCATATCCCCATATAAAGTTCCGTAACCCGTTGCCAGTTCGCTCTTGTTGGAAGTATTCAATAAGATATATCCAAACTTATTGGCAATCGCCATCAATAAATTTCCTCTTGTACGGCTTTGAATATTTTCTTCGGCAACACTGAATGGAAGATCTTTAAAAACAGGTTTTAGTTCTTTTAAAAAATCTTCATAAATATTTTTTATAGGGATAATATCATAAGGATTGCCAATGTTCGTACTCAGTTTTTCAGCATCATCAATGGAGTGTGCCGTTGAATATTGAGAAGGCATTAAAACAGCTCTTACATTTTCACAACCCAATGCTGTGCAGGCAAGCGCAACAGTTACAGCGCTGTCAATACCGCCACTGCTGCCTACAATTGCTTTGCTAAATCCCATCTTGGTAAAATAATCTCTGATACCAAGAATTAATGCGTCGTGTATTTGTGCAATGTTCAATGTTTCAGTAAACTGTATCGGCTCCAAAAGCTGATCAGGCATGGCTTGCGCCGGTTCAATAACAGGTGCATCAATTGTTCCGTCATCATTTAAAATTATTTCTTCAAGATGTTCCTTGAACTGGGGAAATTGTTTGCAAAGATTTCCCTCTTTATCAAACACAAGTGAAGCGCCATCAAATACTACTTCAGTTTGTGCGCCAATTGCGTTGCAATAAAAAAGAGGAATTTTATATTTTATAACATTTGACTTAATGGTTGCCTTTCTGTCTTCATCATGCGTATAATCAAACGGAGATGCAGAAAGATTTATCATCACATCCGGGTTTTGCTTCATCAAAATATCCATTGGGCAAATTCTGTACAAAGGATTGTTACCTAAATTCCAGATGTCTTCGCAAATAGTTACTGCCAGGCGCTTCCCTTTAAATTTCATCACATCCCATGTAAAGGCAGGCTCAAAATAGCGATACTCATCAAACACATCATAATTGGGCAAACAGGTTTTGTGCGCATCTGCTTTTATTTCTTTTTCATACAAAAGAAAAGCGCCGTTAAAAAGATCTTTGCCTTCTCTTTCCGGATTTTTATCAGGTGCGCCAACCAACACGCCGATGGTATCAGCATGTTGTTTTATTACATCAATTGCATGGTAACATTTATCAATAAAATCTTTGAACTCTAAAAAATCTTTAGGCGCATAGCTGCAAATACAGAGTTCACTGAATACAATAAGATCAGCATTTTTAGCTTTTGCAATATTGATGGCATCAATGATTTTGGCGATATTGCTTTCAAAATTTCCGATATGATAATTCTGCTGTGCAAGAAAAATTTTCATAGTACAAAATTAACGATTGTAAATTTGTTGCCTGAACCCTGATTTATGGGATTATGAGATTAATAAAAATTTTTTTGTTAATCAAACCCATATTTAAATAGTTTTAAAATCACAATAATTATGAAATATTTTTTGTACTTTTTTCTTGCCTGTAGTATTTTTTTTTCCTGCAACAATAAAACTATTCCTGATGTTTCAGGAATAAAAATAGAGTTGAAAGTGCAGCGATTTGAAAAGGATTTTTTCTCAATTGACACTAATAATATCCTGAACGAATTGCAGCGCCTGAGAATTAAATATTCTTCCTTCATTACTGATTATACCAGCCAAATACTTGGCTTTGCTTCTACCACTCCGCCAGATTCTCTTACAAAATATGTTCATTTATTTATACGGGATTATCGCTTTGTGAAAGACAGCACTGATAAGCTTTTTGAAAATTTTGACCCACAGGTAAAAGAAATAAAAAAGGGATTGCAATTTGTAAAATATTATTTTCCTGAATACAAAGCACCGGATAAGATCATAACATTCATCGGCCCGTTTGATGGCTATAGCGATATAATAACTACAGATGCTTTTGCTGTTGGCCTGCAACTTCACATGGGCAATAATTTTTCTTTTTTTAAAAGCGATATTGCGCAGGATCTTTTTCCGGCTTACATATCTCAAAAATTTACGCCTGAATATATCGCTGTAAACTGCATAAAAAATATAGTTGATGATCTATATCCTGATAAAAGTGTTGGCAAAGCTTTAATAGAGCAGATGGTTGAAAAAGGAAAGCGCTTATATATACTTGATAAATTTTTACCCTATACGCCTGATTATTTAAAGATCGGTTATACACAAACGCAGTTAAAAGATTCGTACACCAATGAGGCAGTTATCTGGGATTTTTTTTTGAACAACGATTTGCTGAATAATACTGATCAAAACATTGTAAAAAATTATATTGGCGAAAGCCCGAAAACACAGGAGTTGGGAGAAGGCTCGCCGGGAAATATCGGGGCATTCAGCGGTTGGGAGATCGTAAAAAAATACATGGAGAAAAATCCAAAAACTACTTTGCAGGAATTTATGAAAACAGATGCAAGAGAAATTTATAGCCAATCGAAATATAAACCGAGGAATTAGTATGTACGATGTAAGAAGTATCTAATGACTTAATGACCAGGGTTTATTATTAATTCAATTTGAATGGCACTGTCATTTCGAACGAAGGAATATTTACATAAAACGTTTTTTTATTATTTAGGTTTTCCATAAAATAAGTACCATGCATTTTGCCCAGCTCTGTGCGAAGGTTGCAACCACTTATGTATTGATATTTTTCACCGCTGTTAATTTCGGGTTGGTTGCCAATAACGCCTTCGCCTTCCACTTCACGATGTGTACTGTCGCTATCAAAAATATACCAGTGCCTGCGCAATAATTTTACCGTGAAAGAATTGTTGTTCTCAATGGTAATACGATAGGCAAACATATATTCACTGCTTGCAGGATTACTGTGATCAGGCTGATAAAATGTTTCAACACTTATGGTTACACCTTCCGATATTTTGGATACCATGTTATTCACTTATGTAAAACTAAATTAAAAACGGATAAAGGTTAAAAATGTTTCAGCAATTAATGTTATTTATATAAAATACCATCATCGGGTAAAAGGTAACCTTTTAGGTTAAATCTTTTTTGCTTTTGCAAATCCCTGTTTATGAAGCCACGAAAGAATTTTATCACGGTTATCCCCTTGTATAATAATTTCATTTTCCTTTACCGAGCCGCCTGTACCGCAAAAAGACTTTAATTTTTTACCTAACTCTTCCAGATCTGTTTCTTTTCCCTCAAACCCCTGTATCAAAGTAACTACCTTACCTGCCCTTTGTTTTGCATCTAACCTTATGCGTAAATTTTGCTGTGATGGAGGAAGCGTTGTTATATCATCAGTATTCTCTTCAGGTAATTTAAAATTTGGATCAGTTGAATAAACAAGGCCAGATGAGTTAGATTTTTTTTTAGACATATATTTTTTGATTTCTTATTCCCATAAATTTTGTACGTGTTATAGTATTTGTGCTTTCAAACTAAGGTCTACACTTTTTGCCTGGTGTATAATGGCACCGCTTGAAATATAATTCACACCTGTTGCCGCATACTCACGGATGTTTTCAAGATTTATTCCTCCGCTTGCTTCTGTTTCATATTTTTCATTAATAAGTTGTAATGCTTCTTCAATTTGTTGGGACGTAAAATTATCGAGCATTATCCTGTTTATTTTTCCCACCTTCAAAACTGTTTTTACATCTTCTAAATTTCTTGTTTCAATTTCAATTTTCAGGTAAAGATTTTTTTGTTGCAGATACGCATTTGCTTTTTCAATTGCCTGTTCTATTCCTCCACAATAATCAATGTGGTTATCTTTCAGCATTATCATATCATACAATCCAAACCGATGGTTGGTTCCACCGCCAATGCGTACAGCTTCTTTTTCCAGTAGCCGAAAACCAGGAGTTGTTTTTCGTGTGTCTAAAAGTTTTGTGTTGTAGCCTTTAAGCCTGTCAACATATTTACGGGTTAATGTTGCAATGCCGCTCATGCGTTGCATACAATTTAAAACAAGCCGCTCACAGGTAAGTATGGTACGGGCCTTTGCATGCACTTCAAAAGCAACTTCTCCAAACTGCATTTTATCTCCATCATTTTTACAAGCAGTAAAAATTGCTTCGGGTTCAATATATTTAAAAATAATTTCTGCAACCCGGATGCCGGCTATAATTCCTTCTTCTTTTATTTTTAAAATTGCTTTTCCCTTTGCATCAGCATTTATACAACTTAGGGTTGAATGATCACCGTCACCAATATCTTCTTCCAAAGCATTTTTTATCAGGAGATGGAGTTGCTCTTTGTAATTCATTATAACAAAACTAAACAATGATCTTTTGTGGTGTACAAAAAAATCCCGCTAAAAAGCGGGAGAAAGTTTCAAAAAAAAAATTGCCAATGCTATTTTTCAAATCTTATTTCCTGCATTAATTGTTTATCTCCTTTTTGTTTCATGTAAATAGTTGTTCTGTATTCACCATTTTTTGTTTGCAGCATACCAATAATAAATTGAGCGCTTGAATTATCTCCTCTATGCAGTACCTGAAAATCTTTTACAATATTATTTGCAAAAAAATCTTTTAAAACCAACTCTCCCTGGCTTTTGCTGTAAGTATTACTTTTATCAGTGAGTGTAATTTCTATCGTATTGTCAAAAAATTTTGAAAGCTGTGATGCACTCCCGGTTTTTATTGCATTTACTACTTCATCAACAGAAGCAAATGAAGACAGGAAAAACAACAACACAATTGATCCATATGTAAGAATATTTTTCATGTTTATAAATTAGCTACTATCAATTTGTCTAAAAACGTGCCAACTAACTTTTTGACAATTTTTCTTTTGCTTGTAATAAATTAGTTTTGAATTATGGGAGAGAATAAAGTTATACTAATAATAATGGATGGATGGGGACTTGGAAAAATAAAATCAAGCGATGCAATTCAAAATGCCAATGTTCCTTTTGTAAGTTCCTTATATTCAAAATATCCAAATACCACTTTGGTTACCTGCGGAGAAGCAGTGGGCTTACCTGCGGGGCAAATGGGCAACAGTGAAGTGGGGCATTTAAATATAGGAGCAGGAAGAATTGTTTACCAGGAGCTGGAAAGAATAAATGTTGCTGTAAAAAATGGAGAATTTAAAAAAAATGAGGCGCTTTTAAATACCATCCGATATGCAAAAAATAATGGTAAGCCCTTACATTTAATGGGGCTTGTAAGTAATGGTGGCGTTCATTCTCATATTGATCACCTAAAAGAAATAACAACAATTTGTAAAGAAGAAGGATTACAAAATGTGTTTGTTCATGCATTTACTGATGGAAGAGATACAGACCCTAAAAGCGGGATTCACTTTTTAAAAGAGTTACAGAAACATTTACAAAATACAACAGGGCAAATAGCAACAATTATTGGCCGCTATTATGCAATGGACCGTGATAAGAGATGGGAGAGAATTAAGATTGCTTACGATGCTTTAATAAACGGAGTGGGCACAATAACAAATGATATTTTCACCGCAGTTGAGCAATCTTATGAAATGAATGTTACCGATGAATTTATAAAACCGATCATAAATCAAAATGTAAATGCATTAATAAAAGATGACGATGCAGTGCTATGTTTTAATTTTCGTACAGACCGTTGCAGGGAGATAACACAGGTGCTCACACAAACACCGATTCCTGATTTTGGAATGAATCCTTTGTCTCTTTATTATACAACAATGAGCAGGTATGATCATACTTTTAAAAATATAAATGTGATCTTTGAAACCGATGACCTGAAAAATACTTTGGGAGATATTCTTGCACAACATAATAAAAAACAAATACGAATTGCCGAAACAGAAAAATATCCGCACGTAACTTTCTTTTTCAGCGGTGGCAGAGAAGTTCCATTTGAAGGTGAGAAAAGAATTATGATACCATCGCCAAAAGTTGCAACCTATGACCTGCAACCTGAGATGAGTGCATATGAATTAACAGAAGCGCTTCTTCCTGAAATAAAAAATGAAACAGTGGATTTTATTTGCCTGAATTTTGCAAACACAGATATGGTTGGGCATACAGGCGTTTGGAATGCTGTTATAAAAGCCGCTGAAACAGTAGATAAATGTGTAGAAAAAATTATTACTGCTGCTTTGGAAAATGGATACACAATTTTTTTAACCGCCGACCATGGTAATGCTGATTATATGATAAATGAAGATGGAACTCCAAACACTGCACATACATTAAATTTAGTTCCCCTTTTTATTATAGATAAAGAATGGAAGGCAAATATAAACCCAGGCAAACTTGGCGATCTTGCTCCAACTATATTAACCATGATGCATTTACCAATACCAAAAGAGATGACTGGAGAGGTACTTATAGCTTAGGTGTTTTGGTGTCGGGGCGCTTAAGCGACCTGATACCTATAGAAAAATTATATGAAAAAAATCTTTAAAAGAATTTTAATTGCATTGCTGATAATCTTTATTGCGATTCAATTTATTCGTCCGGCAAGAAACAAATCAGGAGGAATAAGTGCTAATGATATTTCTACTAAATACCCTGTTCCCGACAGTATTCAGGCAATTTTAAAAGTGGCCTGCAACGATTGTCATAGTAACAATACAAGGTATCCATGGTATGCTGAAATTCAACCTGTGGCATGGTGGCTAAACAGTCACATCAAAGATGGAAAAAGAGGTTTGAACTTTTCAGAATTCACATCTTATCGTATAAAAAAACAATTTCGCAGGTTAGATGATATCAATGAACTGGTAAAGAAAAATGAAATGCCCTTAAGCTCTTATTCTTTAATTCACACTGATGCAAAATTGAGTGACCGGCAAAAACTTGCTTTAGCCAACTGGACTAAGGCTTTAAAAGATACCATAAAAGCTCATTATCCGGCAGATAGCCTTTTACGGAAATAAATAGGTATAACTTAAATATTCTAAAAAACTACCACCTATTTTATTTTGATATGCAGCAATTTTTTATAATTATTTGTCATAACTTGAGGGTTAAAACCAAGTGAAATATATGACAGAAGAGCTTATGCTTCATGGCTGTCTTAATAATGTTGCATCCGCACAGGAGGCATTATACAGTCGTTTTAGCCCTCGTATGTTAGGTGTTTGTTACAGGTTTGCCCGCAATCGCGAAGATGCGGAAGATATGCTGCAGGAGGGGTTTATAAAGGTATTTACCCAAATGCCCCAATTTCGCGGAGAAGGAGCATTAGAAGGTTGGATAAGAAGAATAATTGTGCATACGTGTATCAATATTCTAAACAAGAATAAAAAATTTATTGATAATGTTGACCTGATTTATGCCGGCAGCATCTACCTGAACGAACATAATATTCCTTCCATATTGGAAACTAAAGAAGTGGTAGAGTCAGTAAGGCAATTGCCAATGGGTTATAGAACAGTTTTAAACCTTTATGCAATTGAGGGATTTACGCATAGAGAAATTTCGCAAATGCTGGATATAGAAGAAAGTACAAGCAGATCGCAATATACAAGGGCAAAAGCAATGTTAGAAGAAATATTGATTCATAAAAAAATTTTACAAAAATCAAAAGAGAAAATACGGTTCTTGATTGGAGCAAAATAACTAATACCTTAAAACCAAAAAGAAAACAATTTAACGATTACGGTTACAGAAATTTATGTGAAATGGAAAGAAAATTTTACTCTGAAAATTTTGAAAACTTCCTGAAAGGGCATGCAGACAGGTTTAAGATGGCGCCTTCAAAAAAAGTATGGCATGGCATCTATAACGATCTTCATCCGGGAACAAGATGGCCTTCTGTTGGTATAAGTATGGTCTTTATTTTTACACTTGTTATAATTGGCCATTTAAATACCAATAATGAACATAGTACTCCATTGTATAACTTAACGTCTCTCCATAATTACCATCTTATAAAACCTATAAGAATTTCACATGCAGTAAAAAAACCTTATTCAAAGAGTTTAATAAACAGCGATAATTCCACAGCGGTAAATGCCGGGGATATTGATCCTCTTAATGCAACAATGCAATTATCATTTATAAAAAATATTCAGCCATCTTCAAATACAACAGTTTTCTTTCAGAATATAAATAACAAACTCAGGAATACTGTTTTGGAAAATAAAAACACTCCTGATAAATTTGAAAATAATGTAATCAAATCTTCGTTGCCAGATGAAGCGGTTACTATTTCTTCACCGGATTTAAATATCGTAAAGAATGATGAAGCAGTAGTAACCACAACATTCCATATTAATAAAGAAATAAGCAGGACTGTTAAAGAGCCTAATAAAAAATTACAGCCATTGGCAAATGGAGACAATATTCATAAACCAAAAAGAATTAGTAATGTTACCTGGACCTATTATCTATCACCCTCTTTTAGTTATAGATATTTACCTAAGGATATAAATAATGCTGTTAACCATAAACCAAGGATAGGATACGAAGCAGGAACTGAAATGAGCTTTCCTGTTATTAAAAAATTACAATTCACGGCAGGCCTCCAGCTAAATTATTCAGGATATAAAATTCAAGCCAATAATACTCACCCTATTATAGCTACATTAACTTTAAATGGTGAAACTCCGGGGCAATACAATATATATTCTACAATGTCTCATTATGGTAACAGTACAGGTACAGAGTTTACAAGATTAAAAAATTATAGTTTACAGGTCTCTCTCCCAATAGGTTTGCAATATGTGTTTGCAGAAAATGATAATATTAAATTTGGAGCAGCAGCGTCTTTTCAGCCTTCTTTTGTTATTGCCAGCCAATCCTATTTACTTTCAACCGATAAAACTAATTACCTGACAGCTCCGGATTTATTACGCAATTGGAATATGAATACAAGTTTTACAACATACGTTTTATTTTCATCAAACTTATTTAACTGGCAGATTGGGCCTCAGATACGTTACCAGCTCTTATCTACTTATTCAAAACAATACCAGGAGAAGGAACATCTTGTTAATTATGGCATACGCATAGGTATCAGCAAAATCTCAAAATAATTTACAATAAAAAGTAAGTTCAGATCGTTATATAAAAACCATAACTTTCTGTTACTAAACCGTTGCTCCGTACCCTGTAGCGGTTTTTTTATTTGTATCCAACAAACTTTTTTTTAAAGTATTTTTGAAGATGCATTTAAGGTTTTTATCAGCTCTGGTTTTCATGTTTTTTTTGTTTGTTGGTTGTACAGAACAACGACCACAAAATTCTCAACAAACAAAAAAAGATTCTACGGAAGACAATACTTTTTTTCCGGTAACACAATTTATTCTGGGAGAATTGGCCCAGATAGATAGCTTGCCGGTTACACCTTTAAAAATAATCAGCATTGATGGAAAAGAGGATTCGATATGGATGAAAAAAGAAGATATTAGAACTTTTGCACAACCATTTCTTCAACCAAAAATTGATACCTCCAATCTAAAAGATCTCTTTGCTCAAAAATCTTTTTTAGATCAAACCATTAATGCGTTTACATTTTCATACGATCCGGTTTCAAAACTGCCTGATACTATGCAATTAAGAAGGTGGGATGTATATGTGGATCCTCAAAAAAGTAAAGTAAAAAGGATTTACATCGTAAAGGAAATTAATGAAAAACAAAATGCAGCAATAAAACAAACAATACAATTAACATGGATGGCAGCACATTGGTGCAAAATAACTACCATTATTGAACAGGGAAATAATCAACCTAAAATAAAAGAAGAAAAAATGATATGGGGTTTTAATGAGCCTTGATCAACTCTTTTTTTTTCAAAGCCGTAAATTTGCAGTTGAATGACGGCTGAAACTTTTCAAAATATAATAAAAACACTGCCCAGCCACCCCGGCATTTATAAATATTTTGACGAAAAAAATCAAATACTTTATGTAGGCAAAGCAAAACATCTGCGTAAAAGGATAAGTTCGTATTTCACAAAAACTTTTACCGGATACAAAACATACGAGTTAGTGCGCCGTATACACCGTATTGAATTTACCATTGTTGATTCTGAGCAGGATGCCTTTTTATTAGAGAATGCACTGATAAAACAATTTCAGCCAAAATTTAATATCAATCTTAAAGATGATAAATCATATCCGTACATAGTTATTAAGAATGAACCTTTCCCCCGTGTATTTTTAACCCGGACAAAAATTAACGATGGCTCACAATATTTAGGGCCTTTTACTTCGGTAGCAAGAGTAAGAGAATTGCTCGATTTTATTAAACAAAATATTCAGCTACGTACCTGCAAACTAAATCTTACGGAATCAAATATTAAAAAAGAAAAATTTAAAGTTTGCCTTGAATATCACCTGGGCAATTGCAAAGGGCCCTGCGAAGGATTTCAGTCTGCAGAAAATTACAGCCAGGGATTATCGCAATTAAAAAATTTAATGAAAGGGAATCTTTACCCCGTTATTCAGCATTTTAAACAGGAGATGCAGCAACAGGTACAAAAAATGAAGTTTGAAAAAGCCGAATTACTTCGAAAAAAAATAGATCATTTACAAAATTATCAATCCCGCTCGCAGGTAGTAAACGGGCAAGTTGGTAATGTAGATGTATTTTCTATTTTAAAAGAAGGTGATACTGCTTATGTAAATTACCTGGTGGTAAGTAACGGAACTATTATTATTACAAAAACAATAACGCTTGAACAAAAACTTGATGAATCTCCGGAGGAAGTATTATTATTTTCTATTGCACAATTAAGAAGCACTTTTAACAGTGAAGCAAAAGAAATAATTGTTCCGTTTGAAATTATTTATCCTGAGCAGGACATAATTGTAACTGTTCCGAAAACAGGTGATAAAAAAAAATTATTAGATCTTTCCGAAAAAAATGTAAACTATTTTAGGGAAGAATTGAACAGAAAAAAAATGCTGCAATTAGAAGGCAAAAGTGATAGCGAAAAAAAGAAAGCGCTTGAACTGTTACAGAAAGATCTTCATTTACCTGCTACCCCGGTTAATATAGAATGCTTTGATAATTCCAACTTCCAGGGAAGCTACCCGGTTTCAGCAATGGTAAGTTTTATTAATGGCTTACCTGATAAAAATAATTATCGAAAATTTAATGTGAAAACAGTGCAGGGCATTAATGATTTTGCAACAATGAAGGAAGTGGTTTTAAGAAGATATAAAAGGCTTGTGCTGGAAAACCAGCCGCTGCCTCAACTAATAATAATTGATGGTGGTAAAGGGCAATTAAATGCGGCTGTTGAAAGCATTAATGAATTAAGCCTGCAGGGTAAAGTTTCAATAGTTGGCCTGGCTAAAAATGAAGAAGAGATTTTTTTTCCGGGAGATCAGCAATCAATTAAATTACCGTGGAATAGTGAAAGCCTTAAACTGATCAGACGCATAAGAGATGAAGTTCACCGGTTTGGCATAAATTTCCATCGCAACCAGCGCAGCCGCGGAACATTTGTAAATGAGCTTGAGCAAATAAAAGGAATTGGAAAAGCAACTGCAGATATTTTATTGAAACAATTTAAATCAGTAAAAAAAATAAAAGAATTATCAGAAGAAGAATTGACTAAAGCCGTAGGCATTTCAAAAGCGAATATTATTCTTAATTATTTCTCCACCAGTAATCCCATTAATCCTGTAATCTAATAAATCATGGTTCAGACAAAATAAAAAAGGGAAGCATTTCAGCTTCCCTTACAATTATATATCATTAAATTAATAGCTCCATAAATTTTGTTCGTAATTAAATATTCTGTCTTTTATAGTTTCTCCTTCCAGCAGTTGTAATATTTTATTATCTTTTAAACCGCCATACTCTGATAAAAATCTGTCGTAAGGATTATCCAGCGTGCTCTTAATAATTCGTCCATAAAACATCCTGCTTTCAAATAATTCTTCCCAGCTCATTCTTGCTCCAAAGTTTTTACCGTTATACACTTCGAACTTTGCAAAAATGGGTCTCATATCAGGGTAATACACCCAGAACAATTCTGTTTCACCAAGATTTACGCCAGCCGAAGTAATTACATTTTTTACCGGAGCAATACCTAAAATTCTCCAAAATAATCTGGAACTTTCTTTATCAAATATCACCTCTTCCTTAATTCTGAATTTATAAAAAGAATCAAGGTTAACTTCCGCAGTTACATGTTTTGTACCTACTACAACTCCTAATGAATCGTAAATAGGAACATCAACAGTACCACCAGAAATTTTTTCTGCCACCTTTGATACAGTTAAGGGAGTAGTGAACCTGTCATCAACAGCATCAAAAACAGTTACTCCGCCATTGTCCTGCCCGTCCTGTATTGCTTTAAATAAAATTGAAATGAAACGTTGATTACCATTATCGTCATCCGCTGAATAACGGAAAGGCAAATTCATTTTTTCTCTTATATCTATTTCTCTCCAAACTTTCTCCCGGTACACAGCATCGTCTTCACGCAAATGTTCGTAAGGCAAAGGTATTCTGTCTTTCACAAGATTTCTTTCTATAGCATCGTTGGACCGCAATGATTTTTTTACAACAGCAAAAGGCAGGCTGTCTACTTTAGGAGGAGCTACAATAGCAACTGTATCCTTAGTAGGCTTGATACTAACCTTTGTTTTAGTGTTGGTGGTTCGTTTTGCAGTGGTGCGTTTTTTTACAGTACGCTTTGTTTGTGCCTCACCAATATTTGTAACCATTGCAAAGCAACCGGCCAATATAAAATATACAAAAAACTTTTTCATCGCATTCATTTTATTTATTAAAAGAGTATGAATCCCGGGCCTTGAATTACCCTGACTGTTCCATCAGGCCCCTGAACTTTTACGTTATCAAATGTTACCGAAGTACCGGGAATACATTTGGCAAATTGACCTTGCAATGATGCTAAACTACCACCATTGATTGTTTGCGTTTGCACATTGGCAAAATTGGCGCCGGCAAAATAAACAGTAGCGCTTATTACACTAAATCTTGCATCAAAATCAAAATTTTCTAATTCTGCCCGGCAAAATTGTTGGTTTTTAAACATTACAGATTGCAATCTTCCGCCTTTGCTTGGGCCTACCATAAATACAGGATCAGGAATTCTTTTAATCCTGAACTCATACGTACTTGCCTTACCATCTGCATTTACTGTTATAGATGATTTACCTACCGCACTTACGTTTACTATATACTTACCTGGTCCTCCTGCAGGAGTCAAAGTTCCGCCACTCATTGAAACGTGTGTTTTATCCCAACCAGTGCCGGATGATATACTAATTGGATTTGGAACACCGATATAAAATACATTCATTTTATCAAGCATTACTGCTGCACCACCAGGCGTACCTACGGTATATTTAACTGTTTGATGAACCGGTACAGGCTTTCCATCTTCTCCTATAAAACTTCCATTTACTTCTATAGAATGATCACCTGCTCCACTTACAGTAGTTTTATATTCGCCCTGTCCGGCAACCATGCTTATCGGACTACCATTAACTGTTATAGAACTTGATGTGGTTGAACTATAGGCCCCCACACCTGCAGTAACAACTAACTCCTGACCAGGCATTAAATAATTAGAATTTTGGCCTACAAGAATATTAGATTTATCCATGTGAACTTCAACTGCGCCAATTTGATTGTGACAATAAGTTACTATCTGGCTTTCTGCATTCTTTACATTATTTTGAAATTTACTGAGCATTGTTAACGCTGCAACAGTAGGTGTCATATGGAAAAATGATGTAGTAAAATCTCTTTTACCGCCTTCCTGAGAAACAGGAGGATCAGTAGTTACAGGAAAATTATTTTCAAATAACTTTTTTATTGAAGGATCGATATTAAGTATTGATTGTTTATATACATCTAACTTATCTTTCAATTCTTTCCCTTTACCATTCGTTTCAAAAAGCCTGGTAGAAGCATCTAAGTTATCTTCTTTATAATCTTCTACTGTTTTACCATCTTTTTCAACCATTGTAAGATTAGCTGCTTCTTTTAATTGTTGCTTTAAAGTGTTGATATAAGTATCTATATCTGCAGAAAGGGTTTTTGCTGTTTTAGCTTTATCATTCCACAATTTTACTTTCTCCTGATTTTGTTTTGGATCATTTAATTTATCAGAAAGTGATTTATATAGTGTTTCATTTGATGCTTTAATGTTATCATTTGAAGTTATAAGACTTCTGTCTACAACTTTAAATGCATTAATAACCTCGGCAGATACATTTAATGCTAAGATGGCTGTTAGTACCAAATACATAACATTTATCATCTTTTGCCGGGGCTCTCTGGGTAAAGCCATAATATTTTAATTTACTTTTTGTTAGTTTTTAAATAGATACCATTTCTTTATTATCTTCCCTGCATAGCGCTTAGCATGTTACCATATACCTGGTTTAATTTACCAAGATTATTTGCCAAAGTACCAATTTGCTCTTTTGCTCTTCCTGCATCATCAACAGTATCCAGCATAACCTGGCTGGCTTCAGCAAGCTTCCCATAAAAGCTGTTTAATGATTTTAAATGATTGTTGCTTTCATTCAACTCCAATTCATAAATAGTATTAAGAGAAGAAAGATTTTTGGTTAATACCTGCACCTGGCTATGAAAACCTTTAGCGCTGTCTGCTGCATCATTAAAGTGAGACATAGTATTTGCCGATGTGGTATAAGCATCTCTTAAACTGCTCATGGCAGAGGTTGCTTCTTTTGTTTTTGCAGAAAAATCGCTTGTAGATTTTACAACATCACCTACTTCACCAATATTTGAAACAGTAGTACCCAGCTTTTGAAAATTATCTCCAAGTCTTTTTAAATTAGCCGGAGTAATATCAGCCTCCATAAGCATTTTATCCATTGATTGCAATGCAGGATTACCTACCACAACTTCTTCTAAGTCGCCGGGCTGAATATCTTCTTCATGTCTTTTTGGTTTAACCCACTCTATAATTGCATATACCATAAATATGGCAGTTTCAGTCCACATACCAATCGTAAGCATTTTATCAGCATATGATTGATGCGTTAATTTAGCCCAGGCGGCAAAAATAACTACAGCAGCGCCTGCGCTTACTAATACATCAATAAGGGTTAAAAAGGTTCTTTTTCTGTGAGCCATGATAATAGATTTTTAAAGTTTAAAGTTTTTGTTTTCGTTTTCGTTTATTGTTTGGGGAAAGAAATGGCAATGCCATTATCAGTTATAATTAAAAGCAGTAAATGTTGATTAAAAAATTCTTTCGAATAAGTAGTATTGAGATTAAATTTATTTCCTTCCTTTTTTACCAATTGTTGGTGGTAAATCAATCACAGTTCTGAAGCCAATATAAGATTTGGCAGTATCCTGGTATTCGTAATTTCTTGTACTTGTTTGTAAAAAGTAGGCTACATCTTTCCAGCTTCCGCCGCGGATAACTTTACGTTTCATGCGTGGAGGATCCTGATCTTTTGCATTGTAGCGAATATCCGGGTTCATATCATGTTGAAAATTATAGCCACCTTCATAATAAAGAGAAGACGTCCATTCTGATACATTACCTGCCATATTATATAAACCAAAATCATTTGGCCAATAAGCATCTGCTCTTACTGTATAAAAACCTCCATCTTCAGGATAGTTGCCACGGCCGGGTTTAAAGTTGGCAAGCAGGCAGCCCTTTTTATTTCTTAAATATGGTCCACCCCATGGGTATGGTGATTGTGAACGTCCACCCCTTGCAGAATATTCCCATTCAGCCTCTGTAGGTAAACGGAAAGGTGATTCTGTAGTTCTATTTTTTGAAACCAGAAATGAATTCAGATAATGCGTTCTCCATTCACAAAAAGTTGTAGCCTGTTTCCATGTAATACCTACTGTTGGATAATTTCCAAAAGCGGGATGGCTGTTATATTGTTTTGCCATCGGCTCATTGTAGGAATAGGAAAAATCTCTCATCCAAACTAATGTATCTGGGTAAACAGGAACATCCGTTTTTACAATAAATTGAGAAATAGGTTTACGGGCGTTTTCTCTTCTTGCAGCTTCTTTAAAATCAACCACCTCTGAATGATAAACAATTTTATTAGCATCTATTGCTTTTTGACCATACAACCTGTTATCGGGGGTAAGGATCATTGCATCAATTTTTTCAATTACCGTTCTATCATTATATTTAATAACACCGGCTTTTTTCCAGTCAATAGCTTCAATACCATTTGCGTCCTGCTTTACATAAGGAGCACCTAACAGCTTTGCTGCTATTGAATCACGTACCCAATTAGTAAACTGTCTGTATTCGTTATTAGTAATTTCAGTAGCGTCCATCCAAAAGCCACTAATAGAAACTGCTTTGTTACGGGCAGTAAAAGCATAGTTAACATCCTCATCACTTGGTCCCATGTGAAAAGTTCCGGGTGGAACGTAGATCATCCCCGGAGGTTTAGGAGGAGTATAACGGGTAGAAGGCGCTACACCATGTAACTGACCATCATTAGCCAAACCTTTAGTTTTGGATTTACCCAATTTACCACAGCTTGATAAAAAAACAATTGCTGCGATAGCTATTACATTTAACAAGTAATTCTTCATGAGTTTAACTTTGAGGGTACACGACAAATGTATAATTATTTTTTATTAAACTAATCATCAAAGCTTTTCTGATTTCTTAAAGTTTTGTAAACAATTACTGACCATTTTACAAACGGATGAACAATATAAATATTGTAAACGATTAATTAAATTTTGGATTGTTAACAATTTCCTTAATTATGGATGGTATATTATTTACGGGAGCTTTACATGTATAATTACGACATAAATAGACAAATGGTTGGGTAGAAATACTTTTTTGTGAAAATAATGGGTATTCATTCCCCTCAGGATTGTTAGTACATTGAAGTACTTTATTTGGAATGAATTGAGAGATCAATTCATCTCTTAAATTTTCAAATCCATTGCCGCAGATCGCAACTTCATTTATACCCGCAAAAACATCAATAAGCAAACAAGCCCAGTTACCAAAAGAAGTTGGGTATTTAATTATTAATTCTGATAAGCTGTTTAAAATTCCTACAGCCTTTTCTTTCCATATTGCATTATCTAAAATTATAGAAAGATAAAAAAGATTACCAATCATTACCGAATTTCCTGAAGGCAAAGCGCCGTCATAAATTTCTTTTTTTCTTACAATAACATCATGTTGTTTTTTGCCTGAATAATAAAAAAAATCTTCTTCAGCAGAAAAAAAATTTTCAAGAACATACTCTGTTAGTGAGCGGGCATACTCAATATATTTATTATCAGATGTTATTTCCTGAAGAGAAATGCAAGCCTCTGTCAAATATGCATAATCATCTAAAAAGGCAGGGTATTTTGAAATTCCCTGTTTATAGGTATGATATAGTTCAAAATCATTCTCATTCACTCTGAAGTTAAATAATAAAAAATCAAAATTTTCGACAGCCATTTTTTTATAACGGCTTATACCCAATGCTGCAGAGGCTTTACACAAGGCAGTTACCATAAGAGCATTCCATCCAAGTAATATTTTATCATCCGTGCCGGGGCGAATTCTTTTGCTTCTTTCTTTTAAAAGTTTTTCTGATGAAGACCGTATTTTCTTTTCAAGATCATCATCATCTAAATTTTTTTCTTTGGCAAAATCAGGCAAAGGTGTAAGCACACGTAAAATATTTTTATGCTCCCAGTTACCATTTTGTGTAACATTATAATATTCACAAAATAATTTTGCCCGTCCGCCCATGTCATCCGGGCGGGCATCATCAGCCAGTATCTCACTTACTTCATCATAACTCCATATATAATATTTTCCTTCTTCACCTTCACTATCCGCATCCAGCGCTGAATAAAAACCAACATTTTGATTTATCAATTCTCTTTCAATAAAATCAATGGTTTGTTCTATTATTTTTTTATACGATAGATTTTGTGTTATTTGGTAAGCATCACTTAATGTGCGAATCAGGAGTGCATTATCGTACAACATTTTTTCAAAGTGAGGAGCCAGCCATTCAGCATCTGTTGAATATCTTGCAAACCCGCCGCCTAACTGATCATAAATACCTCCCTGAAGCATTTTATCCAGGCTAAGGCAGCACTGTTTTAATGCATCTTCATTTTTAGTATAATGATAATACCGAAGCAAATAATTTATTGTAAAAGTTTGCGGAAACTTTAGAGCATTTCCGAAACCACCATTTTTTTTATCTGCCTGCTTCATTATATTTTCAAAAATTTCATCGCATTGTTTCTTACTAAAAATTTCTTCTGCCGGTATATCCAAAGAAATTTTTTGTAGTGAAGAATTTATAGTAGGCCGGTCAATGTGTTTTGTTAATTCTTCTGCCTGAGCTTCCGTTTCCTCCCGTTTTCCCTTGAATAATTGAGATACGCCCTGTAAAACTTCTTTCCATGAAGCCCTGTTATGCGCCCGCTGTGGAGGAAAATAAGTGCCGCCATAAAATGGCTTTTTATCAGGCGTAAGAAAAACATTTAACGGCCAGCCTCCACTGCCACTAATAGTCTGCACTGCATCCATATAAATGTTATCAAGATCGGGCCGCTCTTCCCTGTCAATTTTTATATTGATGAAATTATCATTCATCAGCTTTGCCGTTTCTTCATCCTCAAAACTTTCATGCTCCATTACATGACACCAGTGGCAGGCTGAGTAACCTATGCTGATAAGAATTGGCTTATCTTCTTCTTTTGCTTTTTGCAATGCCTCATCCCCCCATGGATACCAGTTTACGGGATTGTGTGCATGTTGTAAAAGATAAGGGCTTGATTCAGCTGCGAGTTTATTTGTAAATTTTGGCATTGCTTTTTGGGGACAACAAAGGTGCAAAATGATTCTCATTTTTAGCTAAAACAGAAGTTCTTACTTATTATTTTTTTTTATCACAAAAAGTATATTTTTGTAGCCGTTTAAAACTAAACTTTACTATCATGTCAGACATAGCGTCAAGAGTTAAAAAAATTATTGTTGACAAATTAGGTGTTGACGAAGCAGAGGTTACTCCGGAAGCTTCTTTCACTAATGATTTAGGTGCCGATAGTTTGGACACCGTAGAATTAATTATGGAATTTGAAAAGGAATTTAATATTTCTATTCCTGATGAACAGGCTGAAACCATTACTACTGTTGGACAGGCTGTAACGTACTTAGAAGAACACGCTAAGTAATTATCTTTTATAATTATCGCTGGTAATCTTTTATGGAATTAAAAAGAGTTGTTGTAACCGGATTGGGTGCTATAACGCCATTGGGTAAATCTGTACCGGAATATTGGGATGGATTGATCAACGGTGTTTCCGGCGCTGATAACATTACACAATTTGATACCACAAAATTTAAAACCAAATTTGCCTGCGAAGTAAAAGATTTTGAACCCACCAATTATTTAGAGAAAAAAGAAGCCCGTAAAATTGACCGGTTTACACAGTTTGCATTAATTGCCAGCGACGAAGCAGTTAAGGATGCAGGCATTAGCAGGGAAAATGTTGATGTAGATAGAGTGGGTGTAATTTTTGCCAGCGGTATTGGCGGCCTGATTACTTTTCAGGATGATGTAATGGAATTTGCCCGCGGTGATGGAACTCCCCGTTTCAATCCCTTTTTTATTCCTAAAATGATTCTGGATATTGCCGCAGGGCAAATATCAATGCGGCATGGTTTCAGAGGCCCTAATTATGCTGTTGTAAGTGCATGTGCATCCAGCACAAATGCAATTATTGAAGCCTTTGATAATATCCGTATAGGAAGGGCAGATATAATTATTACCGGCGGAAGTGAAGCGGTAATTAGAGAAGCCGGTGTAGGAGGGTTTAATGCAATGAAAGCTTTAAGTGAGAGAAATGATGATCCTAAAACAGCATCCCGACCTTTTGATAAAGACAGGGATGGTTTTGTAATGGGAGAAGGTTCAGGTGTTTTAATTCTTGAATCCCTTGATCATGCTTTGGCAAGGGGAGCAAAGATTTATTGTGAAATTGCCGGTGGCGGAGCTACAGCAGATGCACATCATATTACTGCCCCACATCCTGAAGGGTTGGGTGCCCAAAATGTAATGATAGTTGCGCTTAAAGATGCAGGAATGAAAGCAGAAGATATTGATTATATCAATGTTCATGGCACATCAACTCCACTCGGAGACATAGCAGAAACAAAAGCGATATTAAATGTATTTGGAGAAAATGCCTACGATTTAAATATTAGCTCCAGTAAGTCAATGACAGGTCATTGCCTTGGCTCCGCAGGAGTTGTGGAAGCGCTGGCTTGCATTTTAGCGGTAACAAAAGATATTATTCCTCCTACTATAAATCATTTTACTGATGACCCTGATCTTGATCCTAAATTAAATTTTACTTTTAATAAAGCGCAATCCAGGGTAGTAAATGCTGCATTAAGTAATACATTTGGTTTCGGAGGGCACAACGCATCTGTTATAATAAAGAAGTACAGAGCGTGAAACGTGAGAGGTGAAACGTGAAAGCCTACCATACAACCAAGTATTTTTTTCACATCTGCCGTCTCACGTCTCCCGATTTTTTATTGGCTTAATAATATTACTTTCGGGTAATAAATATTTTTTGTGCAATTCCTTAAAAATTTTCTTGATACTAAGTCTGATAAAGAGTTTAAGAAACAACTGCACAATGTACTGGGCTTTATTCCGAAAAATTTAAGTTTATACAAAACAGCATTAAGTCACCGCTCTATAAGAGAAGGAGCTGATGAAAATAATGAACGGCTTGAATTTTTAGGAGATGCTGTGCTTAGCTCATTGGTAGGTCATTATCTTTTTATGCGATACCCTTATAAGGAGGAAGGTTTTTTAACTGAGATGAGAAGCAAGATGGTAAACAGAAATCAATTAAATGATATTGCTTTAAAAATGGGTTTAAAGAAGATAACCTTTTATAATAAATTTGATAGCTCACTTAAAATATCGCAGATATTTGGTAACACCTTAGAAGCTGTAGTAGGCGCTGTTTATCTTGATAAAGGATATAAAAAAACACAGAAATGGGTTACCAAGCATATCATCAATCCCCATCTTTATATGGATGACCTTGAAAATCTTGATATCAATCAGAAAAATAAATTGTACGGCTGGGCAAATAAAAATGGTAAGCTGCTTGAATTTGAAACTTTGGAGGAGAAAATAGAAAACGGAAGAAGATTATTCACCATAGGTGCAATGGTAGATGGTGAACTGATAGCACAGGCAAAGGCTTATAATAAAAAAGATGCAAGTCAGGTAGCTTCGCAAATTGCTGTGGAAAAATTAGGCATTGAAATTAAGCCGATGTAGGAAGTACGATGTAAGAAGTATGATTTACAAAGTATGATGAAATATATTTTCCTCTTGTTGTTTCAAATTATTATTATGCATTTATAAAAAATCAAAATCTCATAAATCTTATAATCTCATAAATCATGGTTCAGACAATTTAATCCTATAAATCATGGTTCAGAAATTTACATTCGGCATTATAGGCAGCGGTAGCTGGGGCACAGCTTTAGCTAAAATTCTTACTGACAATAAAAATAAAATTAACTGGTGGATACGAAGCGAAGAAAATATCAAATATTTATCAGCCCGCCACCACAATCCGCAATATTTAAGCAGTGTTTTTTTTGACACAACTTTACTTCAGCCTACTATAAATGTATCCGAAGTAATTAATAATTCTGATTGCATTATCATTGCTGTTCCTTCAGCATATGCTGCTGATACCCTTGGCAAACTTGATAAAAATATTTTTAAAGGAAAAAAAATAGTATCTGCCATAAAAGGAATATTACCCAACCAAAATTTATTGCTTAATGATTATTTAAAACAGGAATTTAATGTTGAACTCGAAAATTATTTTGCTGTATTAGGCCCCTGCCATGCAGAAGAAGTTGCTTCAGAGAAATTGTCATACCTAACTTTTTCAGGCGTTGATGAAAAAACAACATCCGATATCGCATCTCATTTTAAAACAGCATACCTGAATACAATTGTTAATCCTGATATTTATGGTGTACAGTTCGCTGCTATATTAAAAAATATCTATGCACTCGGCGCAGGAATAGCTCATGGCCTGGAGTATGGTGATAATTTTTTAAGTGTTCTGATTGCTAACAGCGCTGATGAAATGGCGGGTTTTTTAAGAAAAGCAGGAATAAAAAATATTGATGTTGGTCACATTGCAGATGATCGAAAACCGGCAACAGGTAACAACCGGAAGCCAACAGCAAGCCATATTAATTACGCAGCCTCTGTTTATTTAGGAGATCTTTTAGTTACTTGTTATTCGCCTTACAGCCGAAACAGAACTTTTGGAAATATGATAGGCAAAGGATATTCAGTAAAAACAGCGCAGCTTGAAATGAGTATGGTTGCCGAAGGTTATAATGCAAGTAAGTGTATGAAAATAATTAATGAAAATATAAAAGCTGATATGCCTATTGCTGAAACTGTTTATAAAATTTTATGGAAGAATATGCCTGCTGCAGAAGGTTTTGCCAAAATAGAAGAAACGCTTGTATAAGCCGTTAGCCTAAAGTATCTTTATGTAAGATATGATGCCACTTTCATACGATATTTATGGACCAATAACCATCTTAATTTTAACCGCAATACTTATGATAGTGCAGATTGGAAAATCTTTTAAGTCAAAATCTCCGAAACACTAATGGTCTTTTATCTTTTATTTGGTCCAGGTATTATAGCGGTTATATTAATAATCGTAATAATTCAAAGTATATCGAAGAAGAAGTCAAAATCCTTAAAGCACTAATTGTTTTTCTTCAAAAAACAGATCTGCTGCAATACCGTCTGCAAATAATTTTCCTTCGTTAGTTAATATTAGTTTGTGGTTTGTAGTTTGTAGTTTGTGGTTTTGAATATGCTTACTGCTTATAGCCTGCAGTTTATCTCTTTTTTCTTTGCCAAATTTTTTCTCTACATAATTAAGATCAATTCCTTCTATGGTACGCAAAGAAGTCATGATAAATTCATTCAGTTTTTGTACCTCAGAAAGTTTTTCTTCTTCATAAGGAACATTATTTTTTTGTAGCGATTGAATATAGAGTGCATTATTACTCACATTCCATTTCCGTGAATTTCCATCAAACGAATGTGCTGAAGGGCCAATGCCTATGTAAGATTTACCCTGCCAATAACTGCTGTTATGTTTGCTTCTGTATCCGGGTTTTGCAAAATTAGAAATTTCATAATGCTCATATCCTGCATCCTTAAGCCAGCGTGTTAATAATAAAAATTGAGAGGCCTGTTTTCCCGGATCCACATCTTCTTTCTTTTTTAATGCGATCATTTTTTGCAGGGCCGTTTGCGCTTCTACAGTTAGTGCATAACACGAAATATGAGGCACATTAAGATCAATAATTGTTTGAACATTTTTTTTCCAATCATCATCGGTTAAAGTTGGAGTACCATAAATAAGATCAACGGAATAATTTTGAAAGCCTGTGTTTTTAACCAATTGAATACAACGTGATGCCTGTTCTGCATTGTGTGCCCTGTTCATCCATACAAGATCTTCCTGTTTAAAAGATTGAATACCTATACTGAAACGGTTTATGCCAATTGATTTCCATTCTGCTAATTTTATTTCATTGATATCATCGGGATTTGCCTCTAAAGTAATTTCCGCATCTTCACTTACTACAAAATATTGACGGACGGTATCCAACAATTTATTTATCTCATAAGCCGTTAATAAACTGGGCGTACCTCCACCAAAATAAATTGTGTCTGCCCTCTCCAAATCTTGCCCGGCAGGTAAGATTTTTATAAGTTTTATTTCGTTAGCTATTGCAATAATCATTTCATCTTTTTGTTTTACAGAAGTAGAAAAATGAAAATTGCAATAATGACAAGCCTGTTTGCAAAAAGGAATATGAAAATATATGCCGGGCAAATTTTTAGATTTATCTCCCGATAGCTATCGGGATTATAATTTAGATTTGAACATTAATGAAAGCCTACCAAAGAAAATATTGGCATTTTTATATTTTATTCATCTCATTCTGTTGCTTAAATAGATCAGCCGTTTTTTCCCAAAATAATTATCCCCTGGTGATACATTTTGTTGACAAAGATAGTTCCTTATCACAAAACAGTAAATTAAACAGGATGCAATCTCTCAATCTTCAAACTTCTTTCTCCAACAGGGAGCATTGCACGGATTATATATTCAGGATACCCGGAATACTTACTGCTAAAGGATATCCCGCTGCATCAATAGACTCGCTGTTTTATGACTCAACTTCAGCATACATCAATTTATATTTAGGGGTGCAGTATAAATGGTTCGAAATAATTACTGATAGTATAGATAAAAAGCTGCTGAATGAAACAGGGTGGAACACCAGGGTATTTCAAAATACTAAAATGGATTTCGTTCAACTGCAAACCCGGCAACAAAAAATTTTAGCCTATTATGAAACAAGAGGATATCCTTTTGCTGCAATAAAATTAGACAGTATTAAAATTGAAGAAGATAAAATAAAAGCGCTGCTAAAAATAGATAAAGGGCCCTTATATTTTATTGACAGTATTCGTGTATATGGAAAAGTAAAAATTAAAAATTTTTTTTTGCAGCGATATCTTGGTATTGAAAAAGGAAGCCTTTACGATAAAAATAAATTACAAAATATCAGCAAAAAACTTTTGGAACTTCCTTACCTGCAGGAACAACAACATTGGGATTTGAATATGCTAGGCTCCGGTTCTGTCTTAAATTTGTACCTGCAACAAAAACGCAGCAGCCAGGTAAATTTTTTAATTGGCTTTTTACCCGGCAATGCGCAAACGGGTAAATTACAGGTAACGGCTGATGTGAATCTAAATTTAAAAAATGCTTTGGGTACAGGTGAAAGCATTTTGCTTAACTGGCAGCAATTGCAAAAACAATCTCCAAAATTAAATCTCGGTTACCAGCATCCTTATATTTTAAATTCGCCATTTGGTATTGATCTTACTTTAGATCTGCTTAAAAGAGATTCTTCTTATTTGCAGATAAATGCACAAGCCGGCCTCTTGTATATTTTATCAGCCAATCAATCAGGCAAAATATTTTTACAAAATCAAAGAACTTATTTACTATCCGGCGGATTTGACACCAACCAGATTAAAATAACAAAAAGGCTTCCTGCAAATATTGATGTTACCGCAAACAGCCTTGGAATAAATTATGAATGGATAAATACAAACTACCTGTACAATCCAAGAGAAGGGAATGAATTAAAAATTGTTACAGCAATTGGCTTAAAAAAGATTTTCATTAACAATGAAATAGCCAACTTGAAAGACCCGGCTGCGCCACCTTTTAAATTCAGTTCTCTTTATGATTCTTTTACATTAAATACCTATCAATTCCGTATAATATTTAATGCAGCACATTATTTTCCTGTGGCTAAAAAAAGTACCTTAAAAACAGAAATCAATGGAGGTGTTTTTCAAAGCCAGGATATTTTTAGAAATGAATTATTTCAAATTGGAGGCAGTAAACTATTAAGGGGTTTTGATGAAGAAAGTATTTACGCATCGCAGTATGCAATATTTACAGCAGAATACAGGTACCTGACCGGGATCAATTCTTACCTGTTTGGTTTTACTGATATAGGAGTTACAAAAACTCATTTTCAAACAACTAATTTTACCAATAATTTTTTTTCGGCAGGGTTAGGTTTAAGCTTTGAAACTAAGTTTGGAATAGTAAATGTGAGCTATGCAATTGGAAAACGAAATGATGTAAAGTTTGATTTGCAGGGAGCTTCTAAATTACATTTTGGGTATATAAATTATTTTTAATTGAATGAAAAATTACAGAATAAAAACATATTTCCTCCTTTTTATTTTTATTTCTTTTGGAAGAAACTGCATAGGCCAACTAAGAAATGACAGTAAAATAATAAAGATTGATTCCTTACAACTATCTGATTCCATCACAACTGCCAAAACCCAAATAACTTTTTTAGATACTTTGTTAAAAAAAAATAAATATCTAAACACTGCAACAACACCTGTTTCTTTAGCTGTAAAACAAAAGACCAAACCCGGCAAAGAATTTTTATTTTACCTTTTAGGCATTGTCATTTTATTACTTGCCTTGTTTAAAGTTTTTTATACAAGGTATTTCAATAATATTTTCAGGGTCTTTTTTAATACTTCACTCCGGCAAAATCAACTTAAAGATCTTTTATTACAGGCCAGGCTTCCATCGCTGATATTTAATATTTTTTTTTTGATCAGTGCCGGATTGTATACCTGGCTTGTATTAGATCACTATCATATGCTTAAGCAAAGCAATAATTATATCCTAATAATATTATCAATTTTATTTGTGACGATCATATATTTAGGAAAATTTCTATCGCTAAAAATTATCGGATGGATCTCAGGCATGAATAGCGCAATTGATCAATATATCTTTGTAATATTTTTAATTAATAAAATAACAGGGATTCTTCTTATTCCATTTATTATTCTACTGGCTTTTGCACCTGCTAATTGGTTAACCTTTGTAATTATATCTTCTTTCTTTGTAACAGGCATACTATTTTTACAGCGTTATTTACGAACGTATGGATTGTTGCAAAATCAATTAAACATTAAATTCTTCCACTTTCTACTTTATATAATTGGTATGGAGTTTTTACCAATCCTGTTGATTTATAAATTAGGGATCCGGATATTATTGTAACATTCTATCTTCTTTCGTCTTAATATTTTTGAAATGCTAAATGGATGATTGTTCTATAAAATGCTTACATTTGCGAACCCGTATGAAATAATACACATGGTTAAAAATGCTGCTATACAGGAACTTAAACCTGTAAAACAAATACAAAATATACTCATTACCCAGGCCAGGCCCGAAAATGAAAAGTCTCCCTATTTTGAGATGGCCCGTAAGTATAAAGTAAATCTTCAGTTCCAGCCATTTATCAGGGTTGAGGGTATCCCTTCAAAAGAATTTCGTAAACAAAAAATTGAGATCCCCGGTTATTCAGCTGTAATTTTTACCAGCCGTAATGCAATTGATCATTTTTTTAGAACCTGTGAGGAAATGAAGATCACCGTTTCGCAGCACACTAAATATTTTTGTATAACTGAAGCCGTAGCCTTATACCTGCAAAAATTTATTTTATATAGAAAACGAAAAGTTTTTTATGGTGCCGATGGTACCAATAAAAGTTTGTTTGATGTTATCAATAAGCACAAAGAGCAGGAAAGTTTTTTATATCCGTGTTCTCAATCTTTTGACAGCGAAATAACTAACTGGCTAAAAGCAAATGAGTGCGAATATGCCACCCCGGTATTATATAGCATTATCAGCAATGATGTAAAAGAGATATTTGCAAAAAATAATTACGATATCATTTGTTTTTTTACTCCCGGAGGAGTAAGAAGTTTTGTAGAAAATTTTCCAAAATTTAAACAGAACGGCACACGGATCGGCGCCTTTGGTGATAATACTTTTAAAGCAGCATCTGCAGCAGGCCTTACACTTGATATAAAAGCACCCCAGCCTAAAATGCCAAGTATGGTATCAGCTCTGGAACACTTTCTTTCTACAGTTAAAAAGAAATAAAAAAAAATACTTACCGCAAAGCAGCTATTAAGGCTGCTTTTTTATTTACAAAAATTTTTAAATAATTTACACCATCAGCATCAGGGCTGATAAATCAATAAAAATTGTATATTTATTTTATGCTATCAAATAATGATTGCAATTATAGCCGTCATGCCGATTAAACAAATAGATCACGGAACAAAGGAATACCAGCAAATGGTTGAGCTAAGAAATGAAATTTTGCGCAAACCATTGGGGCTTGCATTTGATTCGGAAGAATTAGACAGGGAAACGGAAGACATTTTAATTGCCGCATTTGAAGATGATACAATGCTGGGCTGTTGCCTGCTTACAAAAGTTGATAACAAGTGTGTGCGGCTAAGGCAAATGGCTGTTCAAAATAATTTACAGGGTAAAGGCATTGGTGCAGCAATGATGAATTACGCAGAGAATGTTGCAAGAGATGCAGGCTATTATAAAGTTATTATGCATGCCCGAAAAACCGCTACAGGCTTTTATGAAAAACTCGGATATAAAGTTAGCGGTAACGAGTTTGAAGAAATAACTATCTCTCATTATGTGATGGAAAAAAAACTGCGCTAAAACATTACGCTTTCTTCCTTATTTTATTTGTCAAAAATTTTCTTGCATCATACACTGCATCATTATCAAATGCCGATTTCGGGATTAGAAAAAATGAACGGCTGTCAAAATACAGATGAAAGAAATGTGGGCTTTCAATAAAGCTGCTGAAAGCCGTCCATGGCCAACTTTTACTGCCCCTGTCATTTTCCAGAAACAAATGCTGCTCTTCAAAACTAACTTTAAATCCATCTTTAAATGTTGCTGCTTTTTTGTATATCGAATACGGAAGTATGAACCAAAAAGAGAGCATCAACGTAAACCATAAAACAGAACTCACTAAAAATGCCAATGGAGATATTTTTTTAAAAAAGAAAAGGCCTGCTGATAAAATGGCAAAAATATTTACCAGTATTATCATAGTCTTTATTTCTTTGCGTGTAATAAAATGATAACGTAAAGCCTGTATAACTTTTGATTTGTTGTAAGTAAAAAAAGAAGAGGTCATAGGAGACAAAGATAAAGGAAGCATTCAATCGTGAAACGTGAAAAGTCAAACGTAAGAATCTTACGTTTGACTTTTCACGTTTCATGATTACTTTTATTTTTTTATTTTCTCCTTATGTAGCTTTGGCTGTAATTCTTTTTTTATTGCGGCAGTTTTATCTAATGCTTCTTTAGCTTTTGCAAAATACGTTTTGGTTAAGGTTTCATTTGTTTGTTGCGCCTTATTAACTTCCTGCTGCAATCCATTTACTCTTTGAATTTGCAAATTGGATGGAGCAGCTTCCTGCAGAACTACCGCTGCATAAACTTCGCTTATCCGTTCCCGTAAACGTTCTTCATCTGCAAAAATTGATTTTTGTTTTGTACCTAACAGCTCTCCCCGTAAGCTTTCAAGTTTGTCATTATATTCCTGAAATAAAGCTTTTGCTTTTTTATCATTTGCACTGTCTATCCCTCTCTTAAGCATTTTTTGTTTGCCATTAATATCATCTACTACTTTGGCAAGCTGCTCATGAAGTGCATAAATGTCCATTGCGGTTTTATATTGCAATTTTCTATCTTCCAAAGTAAAATCTTTTTGCGAAGCATCATGTACCAATTTAAGTGGTGATGAATATTCCTTGTCTCCCACTTTTAATTTCATTGTATAATCTCCGGGTAAAACCATAGGAGCAAAAAAACCGCTGTTATCCATTTTTGTTCCGCCGGTTGCAACTTTAGGAGGCTTCATACGTAAGTTCCAATATACTTTATTTATACCTTTTCTTTTACTACCCGGTATTGATTGTACAAGTTTATTGTTGGCATCATAAATTTCAACTGTTACTTCGCCGGAGGATACCCTGTCTTTTAAATAATATTGAACAGGAGGTATTGAGGGACGATTATTGGCTACCCATCCGCCCGTTCCCGGGAAGCCACCCCCACCAAACATACCATTGGTTAAATTGATCGGCTTGTTATTAAAAACATAAACATCTTTATCTATAATATCTTTTGTAAGATTTCTTATTGGTGAAATATCATCAACAATCATTATTCCCCTGCCATGCGTTGCAAGTATAAGATCATTTGTTTTTACATCAATTTTAATATCACGTACCAGCGCATATTCCGGAATATTATTTTTCATGCGGAACCAGTTTGCTCCACCATCAACTGTTGTAAACAATCCCATTTCAGTGCCCAGGAAAAGCAGATCTTTATTTACAATATCTTCTTTTATTTTATGTGCAAACCCTGTAAACTCTTTTGATGAAAACATGCCCCATGTTTTGCCCATATCTGTTGATTTGGCAACATACGTTTTATGATCGCCATACATATGATTATCAAAAGTTACGAACAAAGTATTTTTATCAAAGCCTGATAGTTCTATACTGCTAACCCATGTTTGCGCAGGAATACCGGCTGCACTATAATTTTTTGAAATATTGGTCCAGCTCTTTCCACCATTTGTTGTAAACTGCAAATTGCCATCATCCGTTCCGGCCCAAATAATATTTTCATCCAATGGCGATTCAGCAAGGGTAAAAATGGTGCAATGATTTTCTGCAGATGTATTATCAGCGCTTAAGCCACCGCTGTTTTCCTGCTTTTGTTTTTTTGGATCATTGGTAGTAAGGTCAGGTGAAATACGAGTCCAGTTTCTGCCCCCGTCAGTTGATCTGTATAAATATTGAGAGGCTATGTATAGATTTTTTTTGTTGGCTGCACCAATAATTATCGGCGAATTCCAGTTCCACCTTAATTTATCTTCACCTGCACTTTGTTGTGGCTTTATGTTTACTGATTTTGTAGTTTGTTTATCAATGCGTGCAGCAGTTGCTCCCTGTGCTTCAGCATATACTATATTAGGATTAATGGGATCAGGCTGTACCCAAAATCCATCACCACCATATAAAGATTTCCAATTACTGTTGCTAATTCCTCCCGGTGCAGAAGATGGCGCAATCCAGCTTCCGTTATCCTGTAATCCGCCCATTACATTGTAAGGCGTTTCATTATCAATAGACACATGATAAAACTGACCAACCGGTAAATTTTGTATGAACCTCCAGGTAGCTCCTTTATCTAAACTAAAGTATACACCGCCATCAGTACCGAGGTATAATTGATTTGTATTATTTGGATTTATCCAAAGCGCATGCATGTCACTGTGAAGCCAACCGCCTTCATCAGATGCATCTGCAAATGAATAACCACCGTCTGTTGAATAAGAAAATACATAGGCGGGACGATAGACCCTCTTGGGATCTTTTGGATCTACCTGTATTACGCTAAAATAAAATGGACGGGCTTCAACATTTGAGGTAGCGCTTTGTTTTTTCCAGCTTTCTCCACCATCAGAAGAAATGTATAAACCGGTTGCAGCATTTTCAACAATTGCCAGCATATTTTGAGGAGAACTTGGAGCCAGTGCAAATGCTATCCGTCCAAATGGTTTTGGCGGAAGGCCATTGGTTAACTCTTTCCATGTTTTACCACCATCAATACTTTTATAAAAACCGCTTCCTGTACCGCCTGAATTAAATGCATATGGCAATCTGCGAAACTCCCATGTAGAAGCAAAAATTATGTTGGGGTTTTGAGGGTCTATGGCAACATCTGCACAACCGGCTTTTTCATTTATGTATAAAATTTTATCCCATGTTTTACCACCATCGGTTGATTTATATAAGCCCCGGTGTTTGCTATCGCTCCATAAAGGTCCGGGAGCTGCTACATAAATATTATCCGGATTTTTAGGATCAATAATAATTTTTGCAATATGCTCTGTGCTATCTAAACCTATTTTTGTCCAGTTGTCTCCTGCATCAGTTGAACGATATAAACCATTGCCAATTGAAACTGAATTTCTCATATTACTTTCGCCGGTGCCTGCAAAAACGATATTAGGATTGCTTTGATTGATAGCAACAGCGCCTATTGACTGGCAGTATTTATCAAAGATGGGCTTGAAGGTAGTGCCAGCATTTGTTGATTTCCAAATTCCGCCGCCGGCTGTACCAACATAAATTGTTTTGCCATCGCTGGCGCTGCCATCAATGGCAGTTATGCGGCCGCTCATTGTTCCCGGTCCTAACTGGCGGGCTTCCATTGTACCAAATGTTGCTGAAGAAACCTGTGCAATACTGTTGTTTGCAAATAAAACTATAGCCGCAAAAAATATTATTTTGTTCATCAATTAGTTTTGAAGGATTATAAAAAAATAACCCGGCCTAACCGGGTTACTATTCAATCAATTTTATTTGGCGGGTTTAAAAATATTCTCATCTACCGGTTTATTAATTTCCACTTTGCTAATAATCATTTCGCCAAAGGGTAAACCAATTGACCAGGGAACCATGATACCTTCCGGTAATTTTTGATAATTACTTATATTGGTTGTTACCTCCATTTCTTTACCATTAGCTTTTTGCTTTGTAATTACTCTGATAATATAATAGTTTTTAGGATCAATGAATATAGTTTGAACTTTACCATTCTTCAAAGTCAATTTTAATTTATACGCATCTACACCTTCTACATCATCAGTACCAAGATATTCAACTGTATGGCCCTTGGCTTTGTAATCTATAAGGCTACCCTGTACATCTAAATCATCCTGGGCTTCTTTTAATTCATCAGCAGTTATTGGCTCCGGAGCTTTTTGTCCCTGGAAAGGCATAAAGTTCCAACCCGAAACAGGAGTTACAATCTGGTAACCGCTCATTCCCATTGCAGTAATATCCTGGCGGGAACCTTTGCCGTTAAGTATCGTTTGGCTGACGCCTATTTCTGCACTTTGCATTTTTATAGTGCCTGTGGTTACCATCGAATTCACTTTTTTCCATGCATCTAAACCGCCTATAGCTGTAACATGTTTATTTACAATTTCATCCGCCGTTTGAGCATGCGTAAAGCCAAACGTGGCGATGGCAAATATCAATAAAAAGTATTTTTTCATAATAATATATTTTAGGGGCTAAATTAATTCTTTCTTATACAATGAAGGCAAAATTAACAACTGATTTATCCCGCTTGTGGACTTATCTTACCGTTTTAACCGAAAGATTTATTTTGCTGTTAAAGAAAGAAATTATTTTTATAATGATGGGCACTTCATTCCAATATTTTCACTTCTGATCGCCTGTTTTTTTGTCTTCCTGCTTCGGTATTATTTTCTTCTATTGGCTCCATGGAACCATAACCTTTAGCAGTTAATCTTGCAGCATCAATTCCTTTAGACACCAGATATGCTACAATTGATTTTGCTCTTTCCAAAGAAAGTATTTTATTTTTTGCCTCACTGCCTACATTATCCGTATGTCCGCCAATCTCTATTTTGTCATCCGACTTACGCTGAAGATACTCTGCCAATTCATCCAAAGTTTTATAAGATGCAGGGCGAAGTGTTGCTTTACCAAAATCAAACTCTACGTTATCAAGGATGAATGTTTTTGGAGGATCGAATTCTATATTTACAGAAAATGCATTATTATAAAATCCGTTAGGCCGGGGCGGAGGTATTTCTATTAAATTATAACTTGTTGAATCTTTAAATCCCATTATAAATATCTCGTACTTATCTCCTGCAGGTAAGCGTGTAGTAAATTTTCCCAATGAGTCACTTACCGCCTGGTATTCGTTTCCGTTCTTCCGGCTTTTAAAAACGATCAGTTCATTATTCTGCGGTTGCTTACTTCGCATGTCAACAACTGAGCCTTCAACTTTTGCATCTTTAGGAAGGTTGGTTTGTGCATGAGTTAAAAAAAGTAAGAAGGAAAAAAATAAAATGGATAAAACTTTTTTCATAGAATTTTTATTAAAGAATTTATACTGCTATAAAACTAAAATAATTTAAGTAAGAATACTACTGCTTATAATAATTATTTAATGAAGTAAAATAGTTGCATAAGAAAAGCCATCTTTTACGATGGCTCTCTTCCTTATTGAAACCAAAACTTCTCAACTGTTTACAAGTCTCCCTTTAAAGTCCCGATGGGTATCGGGATAGAGGGTTAACTGCAACCCATGCTATTGCCGCAATTCAAACATTTATAACATGTGCCGCTGCGTATGGTTATATGACCACAGGTATTGCAGGCAGGAGCATCACTTTGCATACTTTTGGCAGCAGCATTAACTGCATCCATTTCGTTGTGCACTTTCTTTATTGATTCCATTCTGTGTGCTCTTATCTGTGGTGGTTGTACACTTGCCTGTTTGATTCCGTTGCCATTAGGCGAAGTTCCTACTACTCTTACCTCACTTAATTCATGTACTCTTTCACCAATGGTTGGTGTTGCTTCATCCCATTCTTCATTACCTGTATTAAGCACTTCGGGCTTGTCCAGCACATGTACCAAATCATTTCTTCCTAAATATTCATACGCTAATGAGCGGAACATAAAGTCAATGATGGAAGTGGTTGTTTTAATATTTGGATGATCAACCATACCGGAAGGCTCAAACCTTGTGAACACAAATTTTTCAACAAATTCTTCCAGCGGAACACCATATTGCAAACCGATTGAAATAGAGATTGCAAAACAGTTAAGCATGCTACGCATGGTAGCGCCTTCTTTAGCCATATCAATAAAAATTTCTCCTAATGTTCCGTCATTGTATTCACCTGTTCTTAAAAACAATGCCTGCCCGTTAATTTTTGCTTTTTGTGTAAAGCCTCTTCGCTTTGCAGGCAATGCTCTGCGCTCTACAATCATTGCCAGTTGGCGTTTCAAAGAAGTGTCTGCACTGCTTTGCACTCTTTTATTTACTTCTTCCAAAAGATCTTCAACAGTAAGCGTACTCATGTCAACTATTCTTGGCTCATTCTTTTCCATTGCCAATTGCTCATTGTCAATTGTCTTTTTCTTTTTATCACTTTTATTGCTCAATGGCTGTGATAATTTAGAACCATCACGATACAGCGCACAGGCTTTTAAACCTAATTGCCAGCTTAGTTTGTAGGCTTCCGCAATTTCTTCTATCGTTGCTTCATTGGGAAGGTTAATGGTTTTTGAAATTGCACCGCTGATGAAAGGCTGTGCAGCAGCCATCATACGGATATGGCCTGTAAAATGAATATATCTTTCACCTTTTTGCCCACATTTATTGGCGCAATCAAAAACAGATAGATGCTCTTCTTTTAAATAGGGTGCACCTTCTACAGTCATTGTTCCGCAGATATATTCGTTGGCTTCTTCAATCTGTTCTTCACTAAATCCTAATGCTTCTAAAAAATTCCATTCAAAATTGTTGTATTGTTCTTTTGTAAATCCTAAGCGCTGTAAACATTCTTCACCCAAATTAAAAACATTAAATACAAAAGCAATATCGAATGCAGATGCAAGACTATCTTCCAATTTTTTTATTTCTTCAGATAGAAATCCTTTCGCAGTTAAAGTTTTATCATTAATATGAGGAGAACTTTTAAATGTTGCATAACCTTTTGCATAATTTACAATCCGGTCAATTTGCTTTTCACTGTATTTAAAATTGCGCAATGCCTGCGGCACGCTTTGATTAATGATTTTAAAATAACCGCCGCCACTTAATTTTTTAAATTTAACCAAAGCAAAATCAGGCTCTACTCCGGTAGTATCGCAATCCATAACTAACCCGATTGTTCCTGTTGGTGCAATCACTGTTGTTTGCGCATTGCGGTAACCAAATTTTTCGCCCATCATCACTGCATCATCCCATGCTTTGGTTGCAGCTTTCAATAAATAATCAGGGCAATATTTTGCATTGATGCCATGGGGTTTTATCTCAATTCCATCATACGCATCCATCGCATCGTAAGCAGCAGCACGGTGATTGCGCATTACACGAAGCATGTGATTTTTATTTTCTTCATACCTGCTAAATGTTCCTAAATGCTCCGCAAGCTCGGCCGATGTTTTGTAAGCTATTCCTGTCATTATCGCTGTTATTGCTCCTGCAATTCCACGGGCATCTTCACTATCGTAGGCAATGCCGCTAACCATCAGCATGCTTCCTAAGTTTGCATAGCCTAAACCCAGCGTTCTGTAATCATAAGAAAGTTGAGCAACTTCTTTGCTTGGAAACTGCGCCATCAGCACAGAAATTTCTAACACAGTTGTCCATAATCTTACGGTATATTCAAACCCTGCAACATCAAAACTATTATCATCTTCATTAAAAAATTTACGAAGATTAACAGAAGCAAGATTACATGCTGTATTGTCTAAGAACATATATTCGCTGCATGGATTGCTTGCTCTTATTTGTCCGCCTTCGGGGCAGGTATGCCATTCATTAATGGTAGTATTATATTGTGTTCCGGGGTCTGCACAATTCCAGGCAGCATTGGTAATTTTATCCCACAACGAATTTGCTTTTATTTTCTTCATTGTTCTTCCATCGCTCCTTGCTTTCAATTCCCAATCACCATCTGCTTCCAGAGCATGAAAAAATTCATTCGGAATTCTTACAGAATTATTACTGTTTTGCCCGCTTACTGTTTTGTATGCTTCTCCTTCATAATCGCTGGGATAACCTGCAGCAATTAGTGCAGCTACTTTCCTTTCTTCCTCTACTTTCCAGTTTACAAAAGTTTCAATTTCAGGATGATCAAGATCAAGACAAACCATTTTAGCAGCACGCCTTGTTGTACCACCGCTTTTTATTGCACCTGCTGCCCTGTCACCAATTTTTAAAAAACTCATTAAGCCACTTGATGTACCACCACCGCTTAATTTTTCACCTTCACCACGTATGCTGGAAAAGTTAGTTCCTACACCACTCCCGTATTTAAATATTCTTGCTTCCCTAACCCACAGATCCATAATTCCACCTTCGTTTACCAGATCATCTTCAACACTTAAAATAAAACAAGCATGTGGTTGCGGACGTTCATAAGCGGATGTAGATTTTTTTAATTGCCCGTCAGCTTCATCAACATAATAATGGCCTTGTGGTTTTCCTTTTATGCCATACACTTCATGTAAGCCGGTGTTAAACCATTGTGGAGAGTTGGGAACGCATGATTGGTTTAAGATACCATACACTAACTCTTCGTAAAAGATTTGTGCATCTTGCGGTGATGCAAAATAATTATACCGTTCGCCCCAAACACGCCAGCAATGAGCCATACGGTGTGCTACCTGTTTAATAGTTGTTTCTCTTCCTGTTGAACCATCTGCCTGCGGTACTCCGGCTTTGCGGAAATATTTTTGTGCTAAAATATCTGTAGCAATCTGGCTCCATTGTTTTGGTACTTCTACATTATCCATTTGAAAAACAACTTCACCTGTAATGTTTTTAATTATTGATGTTCGATAATCGTATTCAAACATATCATATGGGGCAATTCCTTCTTTGGTAAAGTGACGGGGGAACCGGAGTCCTTTTTCAGACTGCTTTTTAGTGGACATAAGATTAAAAATTATTTAGGGTTAATACTTAATTTCGGCAAACGTGGAGAACGAAAATATTTTTTCTATCCCAACAAACAAACTCTTAAATATTAACACCTGTGGAAAAGAGATGTGCAAAAAATTTTAAGCCATACGGGTATTGAGTTTTTTGATTTTTGCACATTTTGGGATAAAATAAATTTGCTGCCATAAGGAATTTAAGGTAGTAATGTATTGGCTGAATTATCAGCATCACTATTTAGAAAAAAATAATTATGAGAGCTGTTATACAAAGAGTTTTTCAGGCGGGTGTTTTAATAGATAATAATCCCGATAGCTATCGGGATGAAATTAAAAAAGGATTACTGGTGTTTGTTGGTATTGAAGATGCTGATACGATTGATGACATTAAATGGCTTAGTAACAAGATCGTTAACCTGCGCATTTTTGATGATGAAAATAATGCCGATAGCTATCGGCAGCCCAACATTTCTGTAAAAGATATTGATGGCGATATTTTAGCAGTAAGCCAATTTACATTGCATGCCTCCACCAAAAAAGGAAAACGGCCTTCTTATATAAAAGCAAGTAAAGCCGAAGTTGCAATACCGCTGTATGAAAAATTTATTGTTCAATTAGCAAATGACCTTGGTAAAATAATACATACCGGCGAGTTTGGCGCTGCTATGAAAGTGCATCTAATTAATGACGGACCTGTTACCATTTGGATTGATACAAAGAACAGGGAATGAAACCCTGTAAACCTTTTTAAAAGGAGACTTGTGAAAAATAAAATATTCTTATTATTTTTTAATGTCGTAAAGAACTGCAAGCTCATTCAACTGCAAAACATTTTGTACGTTTAGCTTCTCAAAAATTCTTGCCTTATAGGTACCCGTTGTGGAATTTTTTATATTTAATAAAATTGATATTTCACCAACACCTTTTCCTTCCAGCAATAAATTAGTTATTTCAAATTCCCTGTCGGATAGATTAGAAAATGGATTATTATTTTCCTTGCCGATTTTTTCATCCAATGCAGATTCTATAAATGCATTACTAAAATATTTTTTATTATTGAGTATAAGATCAACAGCTTTTTTAAGTTCTTCTATAGGCCAATCTTTAGACACAAATCCCATGGCTCCTGCTTTTATAAATCTTTTGGCATACATACTTTCCGAGTTCATTGAAAAGATCAACACTTTGGAATCCGGCTTTGTGTTTAAAATAGATTTAAGTAGCTCAAAACTATTTGTTTCAGGCATATGTATATCCAGCAGGAGAAGATCATAATCCGTGTCCTGTATTTTTTGGAATGCCTCTTTCCCATTTTCAGCTTCATCAATTTCAGAAGGATTGTATTCTGCGGAAAGCCAGAATTTCATACCTGATCTAACGATAGCATGATCATCTATAAGCAAAAATTTTTTCATTTAATAATTATGGTGATTAAAAAAAACTGTCAATCAGTTCGTAAAGTTTGTAAATATTTTTTGTAATTATGTCAAATCAGTTCTACAGCAATAAATTGCTTTATTGCTTAGCGATACACTTTCTTAATTATCCGCATTATTTACCGGAAAATCTACTGCCAGCAAACAGCCTTCGCCGGGCTTAGAGATCACATTCATTTTCCCATTTAACAGTTCTGCCCTGCTTTGAATATTTTTAAACCCTATCCCTTTACGCCTGGCAGTTGTATCAAATCCCTGGCCATCATCTTTAATAGAAAGTTTAATCTGATCCTCCTTATGTTGTATGTTTATTGATATTTTTTTTGCATTGGCATGTTTAAGAATATTATTAAGATGTTCCTGAATAATGCGGTAAACATTTAGCTGTTGAGTATCTGTAAGTGCATTGGTACAGGCAGTATCAATTTTGTAAGTAATATTTATTGCAGTGGCTAATTTTATGGGTTCTGCAAGATCTTTTATAATCTCATCAAAAGTATTGTTATCCATTGACGGAGGAACGAGTGAACTTGAAAGCTTTCTTATCTCTTCCATGCAATTAGATAAATTTTCTGCAGAACGCTTAATCATCTCATCTTTAATGGCAGGCTGTGTTGCTGCAACATCCAGAAATAATTTTGTGGCAGTAAGTATTTGGTTAATGTTATCGTGCAACTCTCTGCCAATTTCTGTTCTTTGTTTTTCCTGACCTTCTATAGTAGCATTGGTAAGCTCCTTTTGCCTTTTTATTCTTTCATCGCTTAAAGATTGCTGTAATTTATTAATTTCTGTTACATCCTGCATGGCGCCTATTATACGGTATGGCTTATTATCATGGTTGAATAAAATAAACCCCCTGTTAAATACATACTTATAGCTGCCATCTAAGCAACGAAAGCGATATTCATCCTGCCAGTTCTCTATTCCCTGCTTTATATAGTATATAAGTTTTCTTGTTACCCGTTTAAAATCCTGCGGATGAATATGAACTTTCCATTCAACCCCTGTAGGTATATCTTTATCGCTATAATTAAACATTGATTTTATTTCGTCGTTCCAATAAATTTTATCAGTTTCTAAATTCCAATCCCATACGGCATCATGGGTAGCTTTGCTTACCATTTCAAAACGTTCATTATATACACGGATTTTTTCTTCACTTCTTTTTCTTTCGGTAACATCATGAAAATTACCTACAACCGCTTTTACATTTTCATCATGCAGCAGATTTATCAGCGTTCCTTCCATCCATACCAAGCCTCCATTTTTATGAAGGAAGCGAAATGACATAGGTTTAATTACTCCAGGATCCTTCATATATTCGGCCCGCATTTTTTTTGATTGCTCAATATCATCAGGATGAACTATATTATATACAGGTTGATTTATAGTTTCCTGAATTGAATATCCCGTGAGCCTTTCTATTGCCGGGCTTATATAAAACCACATGCCCTTTTCATCAGAAAGTGAAATTATATCTAGTGCATTCTCTATCAGCGAGCGGAAACGCTTTTCACTTTTACGAATACTTTGCTCCCAATTTTTCCTTTCTGTTATATCATGATAATTTAAAACAAAAGCTTTTACATTTTCATCATTCAACATATTGGTAACAGTTCCCTCAATCCAAATGTATCCACCATTTTTATGCAAAAAACGAAATGCATTATTTGCAGATACTCCCGGGTGATTGATGAGGTATGCCCGCAATTTTTTACCATCTTCCAAATCATCTTTATGAAGCATCTCAAATCCCAATTTTCCTATTAATTCTTTTTCTGCAAACCCTGTTAATCTTTTTATAGAAGGGCTTATATAAAAAATTCGTCCATCTGCGTCAACGAGAGAGATAATATCTAAAGAGTTTTCAACAAGCAGGCGGAAACGTTTTTCACTTTTATATAATTCTTCTGTACGTTCCTCAACTCTTTTTTCCAGGTCTTTATTAAAATTTTTTATTTTATTCTCATAGTTTTTGTTTTGTGTTATATCTCTAAAGTACCATGCCCAACCATATCTTGTGCCATCATCACCCATTACTACATTTCCGTACCGTTCAATAATACGCCCATCTTTAAATAATATTTCATCATGAGCCGCCTCTTCAGGATGGGCATATATATAATTTACACGGCGAATAAATTCATTAGGGTCCACCAATTGTGTCATTGCAAATTTGAGTGCGGCAGTATCATTCTCTTCCTCTATTATATGCTGTGGCAATCCCCAAAGCGCTTCAAAATGATGATTATAAGATAGAATTTTCCCTTTGTTATCTACAATAAGAATGGCGTCGGGAATAGCTTCGTTTTGCGCTTCCAGTAAGGCTTTCCTGTATCGTAAAGTCTCTTCAGCTTTTTTTCTTTCTTCTATTTCTGCAATAAGTGCTTTATTAGAGCGGGTTATTATTACAGCGCTTCTCCAGATAAAAAAACTAAGAATGATGATACGCCCCATGATAAGCAACGCCGTACTATAGGGGTCTGTATCTTCACTTTTAAATCTAAAAAAACTTATGATAACGGGAACCACAATTGCCATAGGTAAAAACAGCCTTGCTATTTTACCGCCAGCATACTCACTCATTATCTCACCCATAAATCCCTTCCGCTTATTTACCAACAAAATACTGCACGACAACAAACAAAAATTTATAGCTCCTGTTACACTCATAGGTTTATAATAGGCATTTGCTTCAGCCATATTTTCAAAAACAATAAATTCAATGATTGTAAGCAATGCAATTATTAAAATGATAAGCGATAAAAGATGAGGCAAAAATATTTTTTCCCCTTTATGCAGTGTTATATAATAAAGGGCGGTTCCTAAAAGTATAAAACAAAAAGCGCTGGCAACCGGCATGGGACTTAATGCGCTGCCTGAATTTATTTGATCACTAAGAAATAAACCTCCTGAAGAATTTATCTTAAATATTATAGCCAGCCAGCTGATAACTCCCATCAGCACTGTACCCGCAGCTAACACTTTTGCAGGCTGGAGTAATTTTTTATTTGTAAGTGAGTATATAAAAAATAGCCTGGAAGACGCTGCTGCAAGAAATATCATAGCTGCTGCGGCGTTCATAAACAGGCTGCTTTTTAAACCAGGCAATATATTAATATCCATATACAGGTATGCCAAAGAGAGCATGGCTATAATTATTGTACTTACTTCTAATAAAGGGATTTTTTTAACAGCCGAACGGGTCATAAAATATTTGGAATTTATTTTGGCTATAAGGGGGTATTAGTATAAGCCTAAGGTAGGCACAATTACTTTGCTGTAATTAAAAAGAGTACTTTCTGAATATTGTGTCAAGGATAAAATATTTTTCTATTGTTATTGATAATCTTTTAATGCAACTTCTTATGTGGCCTCGCCAGGAATCGAACCTGGATCTGGAGCTTCGGAAACTCTTATACTATCCATTGTACTACGGGGCCTTGCTGATATTCAGATAAGTTGATATGCAGATGTGCAAATCAAAAAAACTAATCTGCCTATTTACACATCTGCATATCTATTTTATCAATCCATGTGCGTTTGCTGCAAATATTTTTACTGCAATAGCAATTAAAATTACACCAAAAAATTTCCTGACTGCGATGAGACCCGCAGGCCCTAAAATGCGTTCTATAAATCTTAGTGATTTAAGCACTGCATAAACAATTATAAGATTGAACAGGATGGCAATAAGAATTGTGAGCTCCTGATAATTTGCCTTTAAAGAAATGATTGTTGTTAATGTACCCGATCCGGCAATTAAAGGAAAAGCAATAGGAACAACAGTTGCAGCCCTAAAATCTTTTTCACTCTTAAAAAATTCTGTTCCCAAAACCATTTCAAGTCCAAGAATAAAAATTACGATAGAACCCCCAACAGCAAAAGATCTAATATCAAGCCCCAGCAGGTTAAGAAAAGGCTTTCCAAGAAATAAAAACAATATCATTAATGCTCCGGCTATCAAAGTGGCCCTAAATTCATTGATGCCTCCCAGCTTACTTTTCAGTCCTATCAAAACAGGTACGGCGCCAACAATATCTATTATAGCAAATAATGTAAAACTTACAGTAAGCAGATCCTTGCTAAGTATTTCTGAAAAATCCATTACCAAATTTTTACAAATATATTACTGTCCACTGACAACACGTGAGCCTTATAAATTGAGATTTACGCCTGCATTAAAATTAAATCGCTTTGAATTAAATCCTCTCAGATCAAAATATTTTTGATTAGTAATGTTTTGAAAATCTATAAACAGTTTACACTTTTTATCCAATTTATATTCACCATAAATATCCAATGTATAATAACCATTGATTTGATAAGGTGCCGCAGCGTATTGGCCTTCGTAAAATTTATTCACAGTTTTAAAATGTGTTGAAATAAAAAGGTTTTCTGATGTCTGGTAGCTTACAGTAATATTAAATGTATGTGCAGGTCTTCTATATAAATTATTGTAAGCAGTGTCTTTGCTGAAATCTTTTGTGTAGATTTTTCCATGTACATACGTATAATTTGCTGATGCGCTAATTTTATCAGAATGCCAGCTTACATCAGCCTCTGCGCCATTATCTTTTTGTTTATCCTCATTTATATAATAACTAACATAGGTTACAGGATCAGTATAAAAGGCAAATACATCTTTACTATTCCTGTAAAATAAAACCACTCTTGCAGTAAAATTTTTTGACAAGAGTTGCATTCCTCCTTCTATACCTGTTGTAGTTTCAGGATGTAATTTTTTGTTGCCAAACTCCGAATACAATTGATATAAAGAAGGAACACGATATGCGGAAGAAATGTTTGCAAATATTTTAAATTTATTTTTTATGAAGTAAGATGGATTAAATGAGTAAGTAAAATTATTTCCGAAAATATTGTGATAATTCCACCGGCCGCCTAACTCAGTATTAAAACCATTTTTAAATTTCAGGTTCATTGAAGCATATGTGCTAACCTGGTTTGTTTTAATGCTGTCTTCCGATAAAGGCAAACTTTGAAATGGCCCAAAAGAACTTATTGATAAATAATTTTGGGTTGTTGCATTTCGCCTGTAATCAATACCGGCAAGTAACTCAATATTTGTGGAGGGTTTAAAGTTTGCATACACTTCGGCAAAATGAGATTTTCCTAAATAATTCCCTCTTTGATATTTTGAAAATCCACCAACCGATAATGAATCATCTAAATAATTTCTTTGATACTGGTTATAATTATAATTGAATTTTATTGATCCCTTTTCATAATTATAATTTATAAAAACTCCGGTTTGCAGATTTTTATATTTATAGGTATAATCTTTATCATCGGCAAACGCACCGGCATCAATGTCGGCTTTATTTGTACTGTATTTACCATAGATTCCTGTTTCTAATTTTTTAGAAAACTTACATCCATAACTTCCCTGCAACACGTTTTGTTTAAAACCATCTTTATCAAAATTATTTTTACCTGTCGAGTCGTATGCTGAAGAAAAACCTTTACTGTTTATGTCTGAATAAGAAAGAAAATAGGTTTGATCATTTTTTGTTCCGCTAAAAGCAAATGAACCTTTATATGTGTTATAACTTCCTGCAGAAAGAATTACGTTTAAATTTATTGGCTTATCCCCTCCCTTTTTTGTTATCAAATTTATAACGCCTGCAACCGCATCAGAGCCATACAAAGTAGATTGAGCGCCTTTTAATATTTCTATCCGTTCTATATTATACAATGAGAAATTACTTATATCAAATTGATTGGTTTCGCCGGAGGCATCATACACGGGAACTCCATCCACCAATATTAAAGTGTTGGCAGCATGTGCCCCACGCATGTATAAAGTTTGATTAGTACCCAGATTATTATTAGCTCCGTTAATTGTAATACCCACTTGCTGATTTAAAACTTCCGACAAAGTTTTGCCTGCGCTTTTTTGTAATTGTTCTTTTGTGATAACCGTTATTACCTTTCCTGTTTCATTTTGTTTTTGAGGAAATTTTGTAACTGCGATCACAACTTCATTTAATGTTTTTGTACTGTCCTGTGCAAATAGTGTGCTGCCTGTAATACATGCAGCCACAAATAAAATTTTCTTTTTCATTTTTAGAAATTTTAATGGCTGCTTGCGGATAATAAAGTAGTATAAAAGCGGTAAAGCCGTTACACTCCTGCCTTTCACCCGAAAGCTTTGAAATGATTTTAATGTAAACGGCAGGTCTTCTGGCTTGCCACCCTGATGAACACCTTCCCGTCTGATAAGACAGTGGTAGAAGATTCAGCAGTTGTGAACCGTCAATGGCCAATAGTGAATATGAATTCACGTTTCACCCTTTCACGATTCACGGTTTAGCTTACAGCTACGGGGATAGCTCCGGAATTTAACCGGATTCCCTTTTAATCCCGTCCCGATAATTATCGGGATTGGGAACCAATTACGGCGCAAAAATATGTTTAATGGAATTGAATTTCCAAAACAAATTTTAGTTCACAGGTGTCAGACAACTTTTAGTTGTCATACACCTGCCGATTATAAATTAGTCACCATAAATTTTTTATCTTCCCCCAATGAAGGCAGCAAAAAAACTTAACCTCTTTGATTTTACAATGATTGTTGTAAGCCTGGTGATAGGTATGGGAATCTTCAGAACTCCGGTAAATGTTGCCAAGGCTGTTGATACTCCTTTTATTTTTTATGCTGTATGGATTGCCGGAGGTCTCATTGCTTTGTGCGGCGCTCTTACCTATGCTGAGATCGGCAGCAGGCTTCCTGTTACCGGTGGATATTACAAAGTTTTTTCGTATGCATATCACCCATCAATTGCATTTGGTGTTAACTGTTTAATACTTGTTTCCAATGCAGCTTCACTGGCTGCAGTTGCATTGGTGGGTGGTGAGTACATCACAGGAATTTTAATTCCACATTCAAAAGATGCAGCGTGGTTAAAGGGTGCAGCCAATGCACAGCAAATACAAACTATACAAATTGTAATTGCCATTGTTGCTATTATTATTTTTTATGGGGTAAATCTTTTAGGATTAAAGATGAGTGCCCGTACGCAAAATGTTTTAACCGTTGTTAAGATAACCATGATATTATTGCTGGTTACACCATTATTTTTCGCCACACAATCATCACCTGTAATTGCTGTTACACATTCCGCTTCACCAATGTTTACTGAATATTTAAAAGCGTTTGGAATTGGGCTGGTAGCTGTAAGCTTTACCTATGGAGGCTATCAGCAGACAATTAATTTTGGCGCCGAAGTTGATCAGCCTAAAAAAAATATCCCAGGAGGAATTTTCTTTGGAATATTTATTATCATCTCTCTTTATTTAATCATTAATTATGCTTATGTAAAAGTGATAGGTTTTGAAGAATTAAAAACCAGCAAGAACATCGCTGCAATAATGGCTTCAAAAATATTTGGCGTTAATGCAGAAAGAATTTTATCAGTGCTTCTGTTTTTTAGTGTGCTTGCTTATGTAAATGTTTTGCTGATGAGCAACCCGAGAGTAATGGCTGCTATGAGCGACGATAAAATATTACCAAAAAGTTTTAGAAAACGAAATATAAAAACGGATGTGCTTACAACTTCATTAAGTGTGTTTGCAGCCTTGTGTATACTAATTGTTTTTTGGGCTAAAGAATTTGATACCATTTTAAGCTTTAGTATTTTTCTTGATTGTTTTGGAATGATATTATCTGCCGGCAGCATTTTTATTTTACGAAAGAAAACAGTACATCTTAATAATTCCGGTATTTACATAATGAAATTATATCCATTGCTGCCGTTAATATTTATTGCTGCTTATACATTTGTAGCCATAAGTTTATTAGTAACGCAAACCTATCTTTGTTTAATAGGATTGGCTGTGCTTATTGGTTTTATCGGGATCTATTTTGCCGTTCACTATTTTCAAAAGAGAAACAATGTCTGAATCTGAAAAAAATAATATTTCTTATATCATAAATGAATTGGGTGAAGACCGTGAATTATATTTTAATGCGATAGCACCACCCATCATACAAACAAGCAATTTTGCTTTTGACAAAGTGAATGACCTGCGTAAAGCATTTCAAGATGAATCTTCTGCTTACCTGTATAGCCGTGGCATAAATCCTACTGTTGATATACTTCGAAAAAAATTAGCGGCTTTAGATGGTGCAGAAGATTGCCTTGTATTTAACAGCGGTGCTGCAGCCATTTTTGCATCTGTACTTGCCAATGTAAAAGCGGGAGATAATATAGTTTCTGTTGACAAGCCTTATACATGGGCACAAAAAATGTTCAATGATATTTTGCCAAGGTTTAATGTAACCACCACTTACATTGATGGAAGGAATATTGAAAATTTTGAAAGAGCAATCCTCCCCAACACATCTTTAGTTTATTTGGAAAGCCCCAACAGTTGGGACTTTGCATTGCAGGACCTTAAAGCCGTTGCAGACCTTGCAAAAGCAGAAGGCATCACAACCATTTGCGATAACAGTTATTGTTCGCCACTCTATCAAAAGCCAATCGAATTTGGAATTGACATGGTTTTACAAAGCGCAACAAAATATATCGGTGGCCATAGTGATACCGTTGCGGGGGTATTAAGCGGTAGTAAAAAAATGATCACAAAAATATTCAACAGCGAATACATGAATATCGGCAGCGGCATACAACCATTTAATGCATGGCTGCTGATAAGAGGCTTAAGAACATTACCTGCCAGGTTAGACCGTATCACCTTGTCAACTTATCAACTTGTCAACTTTTTAAAGCAACATCCAAAAGTTGAACAGGTTATTTTTCCTTTTGATGAAAACTTTCCGCAATATGAATTAGCCAAACAACAAATGAAAGGTGCCTGCGGATTATTGTCATTTATTATAAAGGCAACTGATATAAATCAAATAGAGAAATTTTGTGAAAGCTTACAACATATACTCATGGCCGTTAGCTGGGGTGGACATGAATCATTAGTGATCCCAAAATGTGCATCCATCAAACCGGAAGAATTTAATGTTGAAAATAAAGAGCATCGCATGTTGCGGTTGTATATAGGTTTGGAAGAACCTGATTACTTGATTAAAGATTTGCAACAGGCGTTTGAAAAAATTTAATTACTTATATCCTTTAAACCCGCTCATCCCTGTTTTAATAATTATTATTGTATGATGAATTATTTTTGAATTATGTTACTTAGAATTATTTTTTCATTTATCATTATTACCTGCTTAATTAATAAAGCCGCTGCCCAACAAAAATGGAGTTTGCTGCAATGCGTGCAATACGCAATGGATAATAATATTTCAGTAAAACAAAATGAGATACAGGCAAAACTGGCAGCCCTAAACTATAAACAAAGCAGCCTTTCAAAATATCCTTCTGCCAACTTCAGCAATAATGATGGCTACCGTTTTGGAAAGTCGCAGAATCCGTCAACAGGTATTTTAGAGAATCAGAATTTTCTTTCCCTGAGTTTAAATTTTCAAAGCAGTGTTGAAATTTTTAACTGGTATTCAAAACGAAATACTACGCTTGCCTATCAATGGAATATTGAAGCTGCAAAAGCAGGAACAGAAAAATTAAAAAATGATATTGCGTTAACGGTTGCCAATGCTTACTTACAAATACTGCTTGCACGTGAACAACAAAATATTTCAGCCGTGCAGGTGCAGCAATCAATAGCGCAATTTGATATTGTACAAAAGCAGGTGAAGGCCGGCGCTTTGCCGGAATTAAATGCGGTTGAACTTGAAGCACAGGTAGCAAGAGACAGCGCCAATTATATTGTTGCAAAAGGAAATGTAACGCAGGCAAAATTTGTTTTAAAAGCTTATATGAATATTGATGCAGGACAACCTTTTGATATTGAAGAGCAGACTGCCGATAAAATACCTGTTGAAAATATTGCAGACCTGCAACCTGAAGATGTTTATGCATCAGCATTGGCTCATCTGCCGCAACAAAGAGTAAATGATTTTAAAATAAAAGCTGCCAATGCAAATGTAAAAGCTGCATGGGGAGCCTTATATCCCAGTATTGGTGCATATTTCAGCCTTGGTACAAATTATGGATATTTTAGAGCGCCAACTTACCAGCAGGTATTTTCGGGTTACATACCAAGCGGACTTGTTATTAGCAATGGTACTGGTGGCTTTACTGATGTGCAACGGCCTTTATTTACAAAGGGAAGCAAAAGCGGTTACATTACATCTGAATCATTTGGAACGCAGCTTAATAATAATTTTGGTCAATCAGTAGGCATAAATATTTCTGTTCCTATTTTTAACGGGTGGTCTGCAAGAGCTAATTATGAAAGATCTAAACTAAATATTACTACACTTGAATTACAAAAAGATCTTGATAATAAAACTACAAAACAGGATATTTACCAGGCATACAATTCTGCAATTGTTGCGATGGAAAAATTTAATTCTTCTGCAAAATCTGTTGAAGCAGCACAAAAAAGTTTTGACTTTGCAACCAAAAGATATACTATAGGAATGCTGACGACACTTGAATTAATTACTGATCAAAATAATTTATTCAGGGCTAAGCTTGAATTGGTGCTTAACCAATTTGATTATGTTTTTAAAATGAAAGTATTGGAATTTTATAAAGGGCAGGGGTTGAAGTTTTAAAACAGCCCCCTATATCTCCCCCAACGGGAGAGGAAAAAGAGGAGATTGAGGAGAGTGAATAAAAAGATACTGTATAAAAAAAATGCTAAAGAAAATAACTGATGAGGTGGAAGATATAATGTTTGGATTTACTCAAAAGCTCCGCTCCTTCAAATAGATTTTGCTATCGTCCTTCTCCCTCCTTCAGGAGAAAGGTGCCCGCAGGGCGGATGAGGTGGAGAGGGAGGGTGAGGCTAAGATACTCAATGAACTAAAAGATGAGAAGTGATTGTTACGCAACGATGATCCCGATAGCTATCGGGATGAAAAACTAAAGCTGGTATCAAAATAATAATAAATTAACTCTTGAAATAATTACATGAATAAAACTTTAAAATGGATAATCTTTTCTTTAGTGGGATTGATTATTTTATTGGTGATATTAAAAAAAGCAGGTGTGCTTGGTAAAGACGAAGGCGTGAAAGTGAGCACAGAAAAAGCAACTAAACGCACCATTGTGGAAACGGTAAATGCCAGCGGCAAAGTATATCCCGAAGTAGAAGTAAAACTTAGCCCGGATATTTCAGGAGAAATTGTAGAACTGAATGTTGTAGAAGGTGACAGTGTAAAAAAAGGCCAGGTACTTGCACGCATTTACGCAGACATTTATGCAACGCAAAGAGACCAGGCATCGGCAGTGGTAAACCAGCAGCAGGCGCAGGTTGCAAATGTTTCCGCATCTATTGAAGCTTCCAGAGCACAGCTTGAACAGGCAAAGAAGACCTATGATATGCAAAAGCAATTGCTTGATGATAAAGTAATTTCTCAAAGTGAATTTAATACTGCTGATGCTGCATACAAATCTGCACAGGCAAATTTTAATGCTGCCAAACAAACCATCCGCGGCAGCCAGGCAAGTGTACAAAGTGCAAGAGCCGCTTTATCAAAAGCAAATAAAGATATAAGCCGTGCAACTTTGGTTTCGCCGATGGAAGGAGTTGTAAGTTTATTAAATGTAAAAAAAGGGGAAAGAGTTGTGGGCAGCTCAATGATGGCAGGAACAGAAATGATGCGTATTGCCGACCTGCGGAAAATTGAAGTAAGAGTTGATGTTGGCGAAAACGACATTCCTAAAATACACTTAGGTGACAGCGCATCGGTAGAAGTGGATGCATACAACAACAGGAAATTTAAAGGCATCGTTACGCAAATAGCCAGCAGCAATAATGGCGCTGCCTCTTTACAAACTTCTACCGGTACCGATGTAACCAACTATAAAGTTTACATACGGCTGCTTCCGGAATCATACAAAGATCTGATGGATCCATCCAAGCCAAAGAGTTTTCCTTTTCGCCCCGGAATGAGTGCCAGCGCTGACATACAAACCAAAACGCATGAGAACAGGTTAGCTGTTCCTATTAATGCTGTAACTACAAGAGATAAAAATGACAGCACTTCTGAAAAAAGTTCTGCCACCGAAAAAAGTAAGGATGTTGTAAATGCGAATGAAAAAACAAATACAGATGCAGATGATCTTGAAGAAGTGGTTTTTATTTTACAAAAAGACGGAACAGTGAAAAAAGCAAAAGTGAGAACTGATATCCAGGATATAAATTATATAGAAATTTTAGGAGGATTGAATGAAGGTGATGAAGTAATTACCGGGCCATATGATGTTGTAAGCAAAAATTTAAAGAGCAAAGATAAAGTGAAAGTGGTTCCTAAGAGTGAATTGTTTGATAAGAAGAAATAAGCGCTCACTCACTGACAGGTTTATAAAAATATTTCTTCAGCTATTGCAATACTTTCCGGCTTACCTACATCCATAAACTTTGATAGGCTGTGATCGAACCCGGCAATCGTATTTGTTTTACAAAGTTGCAGGTACACATCAACCATAGAAAATTTTCCTGTCATTTTTATTAACGGAAAAATTCGGGGTGAAATAATATGGATACCGCTGAAGGCTTTTTGAAAATATTCTGCTGCTTCTTTACTTATCTTTTGTTCACCTGTTTTTATATTTCTCCAGCCGCACAAAGTTTCCAGTTCATCAAAAAGAAAATTGCGGCTTGTCTTCCTGTTTGTTATTGCCAGTGTTGCCAATGCTTTTGAAGATCTATGTTGCTTTAGCATGCTGCGTAAATTCATATCTGTTAGTACATCAACATTCATCAAAACAAAAGGTTCTTTTTTATCAAAGAAATCTTTGGCCTTCATAAGTCCGCCGCCTGTTTCAAGCACTTCATCTTTTTCATCAGAGATGGTTACATTACTTCCAAAACCTTTATTCTTTTTTATCAGATCAGTTATCTGATCAGGATAGTGATGAACATTTACAATAACATCGGTAATACCGGAAGAAGCTAAGTATTCAATATTTCTTTGCAACAATGATCTGCCATTTATTATTGCAAGCGCCTTGGGATAGTCATCCGTAAAAGGTTTGAGCCTTGTACCTAAACCCGCAGCCAATATCATTGCTTTCATCAACCGTTAATTTTAGGATTGCTCTCTGTAATTTTTTGCTCTATATGATTGAGTTCAACTTTAACGCCAAACTTATTTCGCAAATGGCGAACCAAAGCATCTGCTGCATACACACTGCGGTGACAGCCGCCAGTACAACCAAAACTTACCATTAACGAACTGAATCCTCTTTTAATATAATCTTCTACAGATATATCAACCAGGTTATACACGTTATTTAAAAACTCCTGCATCTTTGTTTGCTGCTCTAAAAAATCTTTCACTGATTTATCTCTCCCGTTAAATGCTTTAAATTCTTCAAATCTGCCGGGGTTTAAAATTCCACGACAATCAAAAACAAAGCCACCGCCATTTTCTGATTTATCTTTTGGAATACCATTTTTTTTATAAGAAAAGCTATTCACTTTTACAACCAATGGTGTTGTTCCCGTTGCCTGCAATGGCTCAAAGCGATGTACGATTTCATCTTCAACCGTTAACATCAATACACGTTCAAATTCAGGAAGAACAATCCCGGTCTTTTTATTTTCCAAAAACCATTTCATGTTTTTTAACGCCAAAGGAATACTTGTTAAAAAATGTGCTTTCCTTTCAAACAAACCTCTAAAACCATACGCCCCTAAAACCTGTAACAATCTTATTAAAACATACCCGTTATATTGACTGATAAAACGGATGCGGTCAATTGGTTCTTTTAAAATTTCATCTACACAATCCATGTAATATACAAGCAGACCGGTTTTCCAATCATCAGGCAACTCAGCCTTTGCCTGCCACAACAAAGAAGCAACATCGTATTGCAAAGCGCCATGCATGCCTCCCTGATAATCTATAAAATAAACATCTTTATTTTTTACCATTATATTTCTGCTTTGAAAATCGCGGAACATAAAATATTTATGTTCCACTCTTGCCAGATAATTTCCCAGCGCATCAAAATCATCTATCAGTTTTTCTTTATCGTAAGGTATTTTAAGTGTGTCAAGAAAATAATATTTAAAATATAACAGGTCACTAATTATCGCTTGTTTACCAAACTCTTTTGATGTTATGCACCATTCATAATCCAGACCATTATGCCCTTCTATCTGCAGCCAGGCAAGTTTTTTTATGCTTTTTTGAAACAGGGAGTAAACAAAAAGTGTATGCCCGTGAAGCTCAAGATTTGTCAGCAATGAATCATCGCCAAAATCCTGCTGAATATACATTGTCCTGTCCTCACTCACTTTTAAAATTTCCGGAACAGGGGCCTCACTCTTTTTAAAATGCTCGCTGAATTTTAAAAAAGTATCATTCTCTTTAATGTTATGATTATACGTAGCTATGTAAGATCCATCGTTACTTCTTATTCTGAAATAAACCCTGTCACCACCGGATTGAGGCAGTTTTTCAACGGACTTAACCGGTATATTTTTATAAGAAAGAAAAACTTTCTTTATGTCTTCGGCAACCGTTTTCATGCAAAATTTTGAGTGGGTAAAAATAGAGTTTTTTGGTTAGTAAATGTTATGCTTTAAACATCTTTGAACACAAAAAAGGTCTGCAAATGCAGACCATAGATTTTATCGTACGTGAAAGAATATTAATTAATTTCTGCGGAGCTGAAAGGCATTTCACTGATGATAAACCATTTTTCCATTATCGTTTACCTTCTAAATTTTATCATAAGGCTCTATATTTACAACCCGTTGTTTGAGACATGAGGTAAAATTTTAGTTTTCTCTCTCATCCTTGAAAATCAAAAATGATACTTTCGATTATCAATGATAATAGTGTCTACAATTTGGGAAGATATTTTGTTAGAAACGTTTCTATGTTGCATATAACAATACCTTCCTTCGTTTTATATTCTGCTATATCCGGTACTACCACAAAATTTTTTTTTGTTTTCAGGTCGGCAATGCTTTGGTAATTTCCTTTGCTGATATTGGGGGCATTGTTCAGTTTTATTTCTGCGCAGGCAACGGGATGCACTCCCTTTGCAATTACAATATCACACTCTGCCCCTGCTTGCGTGCGGTAATAATATAAGTCAGTTCCGGCAGGCTTTAGCTGCTTTACCTGCTCAACAATATATCCTTCCCACGAAGATCCGACAACCGGGTGCCCCTTAAGCGAAAGCATATTTGACAGATCGCTTAGCTGGTGCAGCAGGCCGCTGTCCCTGATATATACCTTCGGCGCTTTTACCAGCCGCTTACGGGTATTTGCATAAAAAGCAGGCAGCCTGTGCACCAAAAAAGCGCCTTCCAAAAAATCAATATACCGGTTTACTGTAGGCGCTGTTATACCTAATGAACGTGCCATCATCTCAGCGTTCCAAACATTGCCGTTCACATGTGACAGCATGCTTAACACTCTGCGAATAATATTGCTGGTTAGCTCTACGCCAAACAAAAACCCCAGGTCTCTTTCAACATAGCTGCGAACAAAACTGCTCATCCATTCAGAAGCGGCTTTATCAGTTTTTGCCAGCAGCGGTTGAGGGAAACCACCCCTCAGCCAATGTTTATCCCGACTGATTTTTTCCGGCAATTCAATAAAACTTACCGGCGATAGCTCACGGTATGCAATCCTGCCTGCCAACGATTCTGAAACACCTTTTACCAATTGCGGCGAGGCACTACCGAGTAATATAAATCTTCCATTACGCCTGTCTTCATCAATGATTGAGCGTAGCACAGCAAATAAAGAAGGAATGGTTTGCACTTCATCTATAATAATACATTTGTCTTTATGGCCTGATAAAAACGTGTAAGGGTCAGCCAGTTTGCGTACATCCAAAGGGTTTTCAAGGTCAAGATACAATGACGGTTTTTTTTGCGATGCAGCAATTTGTTTTGCCAATGTAGTTTTGCCCACCTGCCTTGCACCAAGTATAGCCACCGCAGGAAATTGTTTCATTAAAGTGATTATTTCTTTGTGCAATTGTCTTTGTATCATTCAGCAAAGGTAAAAACTATCCTTGAAAATCAAAAATGTAATTTTCGATTTTCAAGGATGGCTAAAACAATTTCCCCTGCTCTCCAGGTCTTCTAAAAATACTTGTATTCAAACTCCATTCTTCTGCATTCATGTTATAGAGCTTGCCGTATTTCTTATATTGCTGGGCAACCATCTGTGCAATGTTTCCTTCGCCACGCATACGCACTCCCCACCTTGTATCATTAACTTTTCCATCATGGCTTTGTTCAATTAAATGCCACACTTTATCTGCCCGGTCGGGGAAGTTTTTGTAGAGCCAATCGTGAAATAGAAATTTAATGGCGCCATTCAATCTTATAAAAGTATATGCCGTAAAAGTTGCGCCGTTATCTGCGGCGGCTTTCATAATGCGTTGCATTTCATGTTCATTTAACCCCGGTATCATCGGCCCCATCATAATGCCCATGCGTACACCGGCGCTGCTTAGTTCGTTTATCACTTTTAATTTTTGTTTGGCGGTTGTGGTTCTTGGTTCCATCACTCTGCGCAGATCTTCATTAAAAGATGTTATGGAAACCATGGCCGATACAATTTTTTTCTTCGCCATTTCCTGCAGTACATCTTTATCTTTTAGTATCCATGAATTTTTTGTGAGGATACCAACTGACTGATTGAACTCGTTGCATACTTCCAGCATCTGTCTTGTTAGCCGGTATTTTTGTTCTGCTGGCTGATAGCAATCTGTGTTGCCGCTTAACATGATTGGTGTGGCATCCCATTTTGGATGCATTAAAAATTTTCGCAGCAACTGCGGCGCATTTTTTTTCACGAGTATCTTTTGTTCAAAATCCAGACCGGCGCTGTAACCCCAGTATTCATGTACATTTCGGGCATAGCAATATATGCAGCCATGCTCACAACCTGCATACGGATTCATGCTGTAACTCATGCCTACATCTTTGCTCTCTACTTTGTTTACAATTGTTTTTGATTCCTGCTCTAAGTATTGGGTTGGTAAATTGGTTTCTTCCCAATCATCAATAGCTTCTACATGTTCTCTGGTTTTTTCATTTTTTAAAAACCTATTTTTTGTATTGAATTGTGCACCACGACCTGCTAAATACTTATCGTCTTCTTCTTTTTGCTGTGGAGCAACTTTAAAATGATCTTGTTGTAATTGGTTTGACATAATAATATTTTTTATAATCTTAATAATTGGTGTTTACATGAATAAATTACCCTGCTTTGTGGAAACAGGCAAATTCATAAATTCGAATTGCCTAACGATTTGATATTTTTTATCTCCTACTTTTCGCTTTATTAATAACATACTATCAGCTATAAAACGACCTGTAAATTGCAGATTGCTATACTCCTGCCATGCCTTTTCGTATTGCCAAGGCACTAATTTTCTTGCAATTGTTAAGTGAGGCGTATCAATAAAATGCGGCTTATTATCTTTATTTAATGTCATTAACTGTTGCGCAGGTTTTAATTCTTTTACTAAATTCTTTACCTGAAGCTGTGTATCAACATTAATAAATATGGTATGACTTGGAAAACTCCCAAAATCTTTCAATTCAACTTTAAAAGGATGGTAGCCCATTGCTATTGTCTTAAGCCTGTTGAGTAACCGATCTTCAGCTATTTCCAATTGAACAAAGTTTACAAGCGTGATATGAGGCTGACCAAATTTTGCGTAGGGAGTTTTGTATTTATCTGCAAAAACATTTTTTATATAAATTATTTTGTTGCGCAACTCCTCATGCGGATTTAGTACCAACAGGTATTCGTTATAACGATACCCTGGTATTTGTATCAGCGACTTTGTGTCCATAAGAATATTTATTTACCAATTATTTTAGCATAAATTTACTAAATATTTTAGTAATACATTGCGAATTTATCTTCCGGCTCTGTTATGATGATGTTATGAAATAAAAAAAAAGCGATACAGATTTCTGTATCGCTTTTATAAAAAGTTTAATCGCAATTTACCAACTCTTCTTGGCCACACCGTCTTTAACTGCCTGAAGGGCAGTTGCTTCACTAAGCATTGTAGTCATTTTGTTTCCTTTACCATCATTCCCTTGAGCCATATAGCCTCCACGGGAAGTTTTAGTAATGACAGCTTCCTGCATAGGAACGTTTTTTTCTTTGGTCTTCATGCAATAAGCGGTTATCATTTTTGACATTTTGTATAGTTTTTTAGTTAGAAAATATGGGTTAAACCAAGGTTACTTAACCGTGGTATAGTCAAATGTAGTTTTTTATACGTAATTATAACTAAAATATATTTCCACAAAGAATTTGACTTTCTGTATAAAATCAATTTCGGATAAATTATAAAAAACAATTAGTGAGGAAGTATCTCATAAAGTTTTCACTAATAAATGAGTTTGAAGCATAATAGTTAAGATACTACACATCTATCTTGGCATACTTGGCATGTGTTTCAATAAACTCTCTTCTTGGAGGAACCTCATCTCCCATAAGCATACTAAACACACGATCAGCTTCTGCAGCACTGTCAATAGTAACCTGCTTTAATGTTCTGGTAGCGGGGTCCATAGTGGTTTCCCAAAGTTGTTCAGAGTTCATTTCTCCCAAACCTTTATATCGCTGAACATGGACTGTTTCTTCTTTTCCACTGGCATATTTTTCAACAAAGGCTTTCCTGTCTTCATCATCCCATGCATACGCCTGCTCTTTTCCTTTTTTAATAAGATACAGAGGTGGCTGGGCAATGTAAACATATCCCTGCTCAACCAATTCCTTCATATAGCGGAAAATAAAAGTGAGTATTAAAGTTGCGATATGACTTCCATCCACATCGGCATCGGTCATAATAATTAGTTTATGATAGCGAAGCTTTGTAATATCCAAAGCTTTGGGATCGTCAGGTGTTCCGATCTTAACTCCTAATGCAGTAAACATATTTCTTATCTCCTCGTTATCATAAATGCGGTGTTCCATTGCTTTTTCAACATTCAATATTTTACCTCTTAAAGGAAGAATAGCCTGGTAGCTTCTATCTCTTCCCTGCTTTGCTGTTCCACCGGCTGAATCACCCTCAACTAAAAATAGTTCGCAACGGAAGGGATCTTTATCACTGCAATCCGCAAGTTTACCGGGCAAGCCGCCCCCGGTTAAAACACTTTTGCGCTGCACCATTTCTCTGGCCTTCTTAGCTGCTGCCCTTGCCTGTGCGGCTAAAATAACTTTTTGAATAATTGTTTTTGCATCTTTAGGATTCTCTTCAAGATAAGCCACCAGCACACGGCTGAGGGTTGTATCAACTATACCCATAACTTCACTGTTTCCCAATTTGGTTTTTGTCTGTCCTTCAAATTGCGGTTCAGGAACTTTTACAGAGATGATCGCAGAAAGACCCTCACGAAAATCATCACCTTCAATTTCTACTTTAGCTTTTTCAAACATGCCTTCTTTTTCACCATAACTTTTAAACACTCTTGTTATAGAACGGCGAAATCCGGCTACATGAGTTCCGCCTTCGATAGTATTAATATTATTTACGTAACTAAACAAATGCTCCTGATATCCTGTATTGTACACCATGGCAACTTCTACCATTACATTGCTGTTGTTATCATGACTATCACAATAAATAACTTTTGGTAAAAGTGCATGCCGGTTTGCATTTTTGTCAAGCATCTCTACAAATTCCACTATTCCGCCTTCGCTGTAAAATGTTTTTGAATACGTATTTCCATTTTCATCTTTTTCTCTCAGGTCATCTAATATGATGGTGATCTTTCGGTTTAAAAAAGATAATTCTCTTAAACGTCCTTCTAAAATTTCCCTGTTATAAACGGATACAATAAAGATGCTGGCATCCGGCCAAAATTGAACACATGTTCCATGTGTATTGCTATTGCCAATTTCACGAACAGGATATTTAGGAATGCCTGTAGCATATTCCTGTTCAAATCTTTTACCATCCCGATCTACCACAACATGCAATTTTGAACTTAATGCATTTACACAACTAACACCAACACCATGTAATCCACCACTTACTTTATAGGAATCTTTATCAAATTTTCCACCTGCATGCAAAACAGTCATCACCACTTCTAAAGCGCTGCGATTTTCTTTTGTATGCATGCCGGTAGGAATGCCTCTTCCATCATCCTGAACAGTAATGGAATTATCTTCATTAATTGTAACTGTAATATTTTTGCAGTAGCCTGCTAATGCTTCATCAATTGAGTTGTCTACAACCTCATAAACCAGGTGATGCAACCCTTTATTACCAATATCACCAATATACATTGCAGGACGCTTGCGCACTGCTTCCAACCCTTCTAAAACCTGAATGCTGTCTGCACCGTAGCCATTAATATCAGGAAGTAAAATCTCCGGTACCGGGGGTGCTGTTTCTATGCTCATATTTGCTGGGAAAATTCTTTAAAAACTAAAATTTGTGAATCACGCAAACTTACAAAAAATAAGAGGAAGTACCTAAAATTGGGTTAACTATAATCAACTTTTTTCATCACTAATATATGGTTTAGAGTTGCCATTTTATATCGTTAATCAATGAAATTTTTCAATGATTTTTTTAAATTTAGTTTACAATAGCATGACAGTAGCATTACCTATCTCAACACCAGGTTGGTTATCTTTGCACCTATTAATTTTAATGGAGCAACATCAAGACATACTATCAATTGCACAATGGCAACCTGTATTGCAAGGGCAGCAGTATCTCTTGCAGGAAAAAGAGCAAATGATACCAGGCTCTGTTCAATACACAATAAAAAGATTTAAGAAATTACCAGAAATAAATATTGATGATACAGGAATGATGGTTTATCATTTTAAAAAAGAGGAACCAAAAGAAAATCATCTTGAATTAAAATTCTGTATTTCCGGAAATACTTATTGCAGAGCTAAAAATACAGAATGTGATTTGTGTAAATTTCATCAATCAATAAATTGTGAAGAAAGGATTGACACAATTGATTTTGTAAGTTTTAAATTTACTCCGGCCCATCTTTCTCAATTTGTAAAAGGTATTAAGCAAACTACTTTTTCTGATGATATCTTAAATTTTAAGCACACTTCCAGCTTTAGTAAAATAATGCCTCTTTGCAGCAAAACAAAAATGGTATTGGAAGCCTTGCTGAATCATTCATATTCTGACAGTCTTGAAAATATTTTTATTAATGCTCAAACGCAAATGCTTTTACTGTACAGCATGGAGTGTATGGTTGGCGAAGCCGAAGAGAATTTTACCTGTAAGTTTTTAGCCAACCAAGCTGACAGGGAAAAGATAAGTAAGGCAAGAGAAATTTTATTGCTTCACATAAGCGAACCTTTAACCATAAAAGCTTTAAGCCGCAAAGTTGCTATTAATGAATGTTACTTAAAAAAAGGATTTAAAGAAATGTATGGCACTACCATATTTGATTTTTTTCAAAGCCAGAGAATGGAACATGCTAAATATCTTTTGTATGAAAAGGCGTTAAGTGTTACAGATGTTTCTTCTTTGCTCGGCTATTCTTCCATCTCACATTTTTCTACAGCATTTAAAAAACATACCGGTTTAAAACCTTGTGAGTTATTGTTTCATTAATGATATCTAATCTTTCCTGAATTTTTTATAGAGCTTAATTGCGATCATAAGAACGATCCCAAGGGCAAACATTCCTGCAATTGCCCATGCAACACTCAGCATTTGTTTTACTACAGCCAGCATAACAATTATCACAAGAAAAAGTGTGGCCACTTCATTCCATCCACGTAACTGTTGTGATGAATATTTAAATATTCCTTTTTCCTGCTGCCTTAAAATAACGTGGAGTGAAAGATGATATAAAAACAACCCTGCAACAAAACAAAGCTTTACTAAAAGCCATGTGGGCAAGCTTCCATATAAATACCAAAGCCATGCACCAAAAATAATTGTAAGAATTGCTGAAGGCCATGTAATAATGTACCACAGCTTGTTTTGCATTAATGCCAATTGTTTAAATAGAATAGATCTTTCGGGTTCTGATTTTAGATTTGCTTCAGCGTTGTATATAAAAAGCCGAACGATATAAAACAATCCGGCAAACCAGGTGATAACAAAAATTATATGCAATGCTTTTACATAGAAATATGTCATAGCGCAATTATTAAAATACCATTTCGGTTTTGTTCTCTTTAATGCTTTCGATATATCCGGCAATTGTTTTAACCCATAATGGGTTTGTGTTTAAGCAAGGGATCATTTCATAAGATTCTCCGCCGGCTTCCATAAAACTTTTCTTTTCTCTTACGGCAATTTCTTCCAATGTTTCTAAACAATCACTTACAAATGCAGGGCATATTATCAAAATATTTTTTTTCCCTTCATTGGGTAATTCTTTTAAACGCACATCAGTAAAAGGTGTTAACCAACCTTTTCCCAAACGTGATTGAAACGAAATACTGTATTTACTGTTAGGAATATTTAGAGCTTCCGTTACTAAGGTAGTTGTTGTAATAATTTGATGGCGATAACAAAATTCATGTGCAGGCGAAGCCACTTCGCAACAATTATCTGTTTGCAAACAATGGCATCCTGTCACATCACTCTTACGAATATGTCTTCCCGGCACACCATGATAACTAAATAAAAGATGGTCATATTCTTTTTGTAAATATGGTTTTATATTTTCTGCAAGTGCATGTAAATAATTTGGTTCTTTATAAAATGGTTTTATAAAAGTGAGTTTAAAAGAATATTTTTTCTTTTTATATATTTCTTTTGTGTACTCAACAGCAGTTTCATAACTGCTCATTGCATAATGCGGATAAAGTGGCACAGCAATTACTTCTTCAATACCAGGTTCTCTTTTTAATAAATTTTCAAAAGCCGCTTCAGGCGAAGGATTGCCATAACGCATTGCGATCTCAACAGGCTCTTCAATTTCTCTATGCAATGCCTGTTGCAAATGTTTTGTATTAACCACTAATGGCGAGCCTTCATCCATCCATATTGTTTTATATGCCTCTGCAGATTTTGGCGCTCTGAAGGGAACTATAATTCCCTTTACCAGCAATGCACGAAAAAGCCAAGGCTTATCAATCACTCTTTCATCCATCAAAAATTCATTAAGATATTTTCTCACATCCTTTACCGCTGTTGAATCCGGTGAGCCAAGATTCATTAAAATAATCCCTCTCTTACTATTTGCCATTGAATAAAATATTTGCAAATGTAACCGCTAATCAGTAAAACATTCAATTACTGATGTATGTCATAAATAATTTGCTTTAACTGATTTCTGTCATATACAGCTTATGTTCTTATGACATAGTTATGACTTTATACAACTCACATAAAAATATTTTTGTGTAGAGAAAAATTATGAACAATACTCACTACGATTTTCTTTCTGATTTTTGCATTGCCGGTATCAACTACCGCAAAAGTGATGTAATTGTAAGAGGTAAATTTTCTTTAACTACAGAGCAATGTGAGCAACTATTAAATGAAGTTGTACAAAAACATCTTCCAGGGGCATTTGTACTTTCCACCTGTAACCGCACTGAAATTTATGGCATAAGTTCTTCACCACAGGAACTTATAGAATTGTTGTGCCACCATACACAGGGAAGAATAAAAGATTTTATAGAGCATGGCTATACCCATCGTGGATTAAAAGCTGTGGAGCATCTTTTTAATATGGCTGCCGGAATTGATTCGCAGATAATAGGTGACCACGAAATTTTATCCCAGCTAAAGATGGCTGTAAGGTTTGCTAAAAGCAATAATTGCATCAATAATTTTTTGGAGCGGTTAATAAATTTTGCAATTGCATCATCAAAAAGAATTAAGACAGAAACAAAACTTAGCTCAGGAACAGTATCGGTTTCCTACGCAGCAATTGAAATAATAAAAGAAAAGATCGCTGATCTTACTAATAAAAAAATTCTTCTTTTTGGTACAGGAAAATTTGGCAATAATATTGCCGGAAATTTAAAAACTTATTTACCCGGTTGCTCACTGATATTCTGTAACCGTACAGATGAAAAAGCATCGGAACTGGCTGAAAAGTGCAATGCTGGTTTTATTTCTTATAAAAATTTACCGGCAACAGCAAATGAGGCAGATGTAGTTATAGTAAGCACTTCGGCGGAATTATATACAGTATTACCTTCTTTTTTTACAAACCAAAAATCAAGATTGATACTTGATTTGTCAATACCTCAAAATGTTGATCCAGCTGTAAAAAATATTGCCGGAATTGAATTAATGAACGTTGATGAAATATCAGCAATCCTTAATAAAACTATTTATAAACGTAAAGCAGAATTGCCAAAAGCGTTGCAAATAATTGATGAAACAATACAAGAGCTTAAAGAATGGCATGTAATGCAGGAAAACAATCCTGTGTTGCGCAAAATAAAATCACACCTTAACGAACTGGCCGGAGAAAAAACATCAATAAGCTGCAAAGAAAAAATACACAAGACAGTTTCTTTTCTTGCATTACAATTGCGAAAAGAAAATAATAAAGGCTGCCAGTATCTACATGCTTTGAATAATTACCTTCGTCCGGAATATGAAGCCAACGCTTAAGATAGGTACCCGTGAAAGTGAACTGGCCGTGTGGCAAGCTACACAGGTTCAAACGCTTTTAAAAGAAGCAGGTTTTTCTTCTGAATTAATTTATATAAAAAGCGAAGGCGATATAAACACAGTAACACCTTTGTATGAATTAGGTGTGCAGGGAATTTTTACAAAAACACTTGATGCAGCTCTTTTAAATAATAAAATTGATATCGCAGTCCATTCAATGAAGGATGTGCCTACACAATTGGCTAAGGGAATTAAACAGGCTGCAGTTTTAAAAAGAGCTTCTTATAAAGATATATTGGTTTATAATGGTGAGCTGTTAGTTGTGAGTGATGAGATAGGATTTTTCAATGGTCAATGGTTAATGGTTAATGAAAAAAATAAACATTCACCATTCATTATTGCTACCAGCAGCATTCGCCGCAAAGCACAATGGCTGCATCGTTATCCTCATCATTCATTTGAAAATCTGCGGGGAAATATAAATACCCGTATAAAAAAACTTAACCAGAGCAAATGGAATGGGGCCATCTTTGCCGGTGCAGGATTGGAACGGATAAATATTCGTCCTGCAAATTCAATTGATTTAAACTGGATGTTACCTGCACCTGCACAGGGAGCAATTATGATTGTCTGCAGAGAAGATGATTCCGTTTCTTTTAATGCATGTAATATTTTTAATGACACTGATACTGCCTTATGTACTAAACTTGAAAGGGATTTTCTCCGTGCATTATTGGGCGGATGCTCAACACCAATAAGCGCTTTGGCTGAAGTTAAAGACGATACAATAATTTTTAAAGGAAATATCTGCAGTGTTGATGGAAAAGAAAAAATAGAAATAGAAAAAGAAAGTTTAATAAAAGACTGCGAACAATTTGGCATTAGCGCAGCTAACGAAATATTAAAAGATACAAAAGCGCAAAAGATTATTCACTCAATAAGAAATGAAAAAAACTAAACTAAAAATAGTAAGCACAAAAAGTTTAAGCAAAGAGGTAATTGAAAAAGCTTTGATGAATGACATTGTAGTTGATGAACTTCCGTTTATTACAACAGCACCCATAAATACGGATGAATTAAAAAAAACATTAAAGGGATTTTTGCAGCAAAATATCACTGCGGTTTTCACCAGTAAAAATGCTGCACATGCATTTGATCAGATAGCAAATTCCGAAGTTCCCTGGAAGATATTTTGCATAGGCCAGTCAACCAAAAAATTTGTTTCAAAAATTTTTGGAGAAGAAACTATTTCAGGCACAGCGGACAGTGCTTCAGAATTAAGTGATGTGATTTTGCAGGATAAAGAAATTAAGAAAGTCATCTTTTTTTGTGGTAAACAACGCAGGGAAGAGTTGCCGCAAAAATTAAAAGCAGAAGAAATAGAAGTTGAAGAAATAGTTGTTTACGAAACATTGGAAACGCAGCAAAAACTTTCAAGAAAAATGTACGACGGCATCTTATTCTTCAGCCCCAGTGCAGTTGACAGCTTCTTTTCTTTAAATAAGATTAATGAGCAAACACAAATTTTTGCTATCGGAAAAACAACCGCTGATGCAATTCATAAACATATAAAAAAAGAAATAATAATTGCTGAAACACCTTCAGAAGAAAATATCGTGGAGCAGATAATTTTACATTTCAGCACAACCAAAATAGTTTAGCATGCAATTGAAGAATGATTTATTATTAAGAGCGTTACGAAAGGAAAAAGTTGAACGTCCCCCTGTGTGGATGATGCGCCAGGCAGGCAGATATTTGCCTGATTATATGAAACTAAAAGCTAAGTATGATTTTTTTACACGGGTGCAAACGCCTGAACTATCCTGCGAAATTACTTTGCAGCCGGTTGATCAAATTGGCGTAGATGCCGCAATTATATTTTCTGATATTCTTGTTATTCCGCAGGCAATGGGCTCAACTGTTTTAATGGAAGAAGGAAAAGGTCCATCACTGCCAAATACAATTAAAACTCAAAAAGATATTGATGCATTAATAACAGAAAATGTAGAAGAGAGTTTGAGTTATGTGATGAAAGCTTTGTCTCTTATAAAACAGGAATTAAATGGGCGTGTTCCATTGATCGGTTTTGCGGGAGCGCCATTTACAATTCTTTGTTACATGGTAGAAGGTAAAGGCAGTAAAACGTGGGACAAGGCAAAACAATTTTGTTTTACCCAGCCACAATTGGCGCATCAATTATTGCAAAAGATCACAGATATTACCATACAATATTTAAAAGCACAAACCAAGTCAGGTGCAGATGTGGTTCAGGTTTTTGATAGCTGGAGTGGAATATTATCTCCAGGTGATTTTAAAATATTTTCACAACCTTTCTTGCTTCAAATTGCTGATGCATTAAAAGAGGATGCACCTGTAATTTTATTTCCTAAAGGAAGTTGGTATGCTTTACAGGATTTAAGTAATAGCAGCGCTTCAGGTTTGGGAATTGATTGGTGTATTTCACCTCAGTATGCAAGAGAGTTAACAGGAAATAAAATAACACTGCAGGGAAATTTCGATCCTGCAAAGTTGTTATTATCAATACCTGAAATTAAAAAAGCGGTACATGAAATGATAGATGCTTTTGGTGTGCAGAATTACATTGCAAACCTTGGTCATGGCATTACTCCAAATATTCCTGTCGATAATGCAAAAGCTTTTGTGGATACGGTTAAAGAATATTCAACTAAATAATGAATACAGCATTAAATTTTTCAAAGATTGCAATAGGATTCAATAAATACATTTTGAATCTTCAAAATAAAATATGCAAAGGCTTGGAAGAAGTTGATGGCAAAGCAAAATTTATAGAAGATGCATGGGAAAGGGAAGAAGGTGGTGGTGGAAAAACACGGGTGATTGCTAATGGAAATGTTTTTGAAAAAGGCGGGGTAAGTACTTCAATAGTTTATGGCGAATTACCTTATGCAATGCAACAGGCATTTAAAGTTGGCATTAATAATTTTTTTGCAGTTGGCTTATCGCTTGTCATCCATCCTAAAAATCCATACATACCCACTGTACATGCAAACTGGCGTTACTTTGAATTATTTGACATGGAAGGAAAAATAATTGATAGATGGTTTGGTGGTGGTACTGATCTCACTCCTTATTATTTGTTTGAAGAAGATGCTATTCATTTTCATTCTACTTTAAAAAATGCAATTGAACCTTTTGGAGAAAATTTATATTCATCATACAAAAAAAATTGTGATGAATATTTTGTAAACAAACATCGCAACAATGAAGCCCGTGGCATTGGTGGTGTGTTTTATGATTACCTGCGCCCAACAAATGAAAAAGATGCAGAAAGATTATTTGAATTTCAAAAAGCAAATGGCAATTGTTTTTTAGATGCATATCTGCCAATTGTAAAAAAAAGAAAAAATATTTCTTTTGGAGAAAAAGAAAAATACTGGCAGGAAATACGAAGAGGAAGATATGTAGAATTTAATCTTATACATGATAGGGGAACTTTGTTTGGATTAAAAACCAACGGCAGAACAGAAAGCATTTTAATGAGTCTTCCGCCAACTGTAAGGTTCGAATACAATTATCAGCCACAACCCGGAAGTGAAGAAGATAAATTGTTGCAGGTTTGTTTAATTCCGAAAGAATGGGTTTAATGCAAAATGAAAAATGCAAAAATTTTTCATTTTTAATTTTACATTTTTAATTTACAAATTATGTATTTACAAAAAAGACACAGAATTTTAAGAAGCAATCCTGCCATTAGAAGTTTGGTTGCTGAAACAATTTTAACTCCCAACGATTTTATTGCGCCTCTGTTTATTGTTGAAGGTGAAAATATAAAAGAAGAAATTGCTTCTATGGCAAATTATTATCGCCATTCAGTTGATCTCACAGTGAAGGAAGTAAAAGATTTATGGAGTATGGGTATAAAAAGTGTTTTGCTTTTTGTAAAAGCAAAAGATGAATTAAAAGACAATAAAGGTATCGAAGCACTAAATCCAAATGGCTTAATGCAGCGCAGCATAAAAGCAATTAAAGATGCATGCCCTGAAATGGTTGTTATGACTGATGTTGCGCTGGATCCTTATTCATCTTATGGCCATGATGGAATTGTTGAAGGAAATGAAATTGTAAATGATGCGACCGTTGAAGTGCTGGCAAAAATGAGTGTTAGCCATGCACAGGCAGGTGCAGATTTTGTTGCACCAAGCGATATGATGGATGGAAGAATTGGTGCTATCAGAAAAGCTTTGGAAGAAAATAATTTTACAAAGACGGGCATCATGGCATACAGCGCAAAATATGCTTCCTGCTTTTACGGGCCATTCAGAGATGCATTGGATTCTGCCCCGGGATTTGGCGATAAAAAAACGTACCAGATGGATTACAGCAATCGCATCGAAGCCGTAAAAGAAGCAATACAAGATGTGGAAGAAGGCGCTGATATCGTAATGGTAAAACCTGCATTAAGTTATATGGATATAATTCGTGAAGTGAAAGATGCAGTTGATGTTCCGGTGAGTTGTTATAATATAAGCGGTGAATACGCCATGATAAAAGCGGCAGCAAAAATGGGATGGATAGATGAGAACAAAGCTATTCTTGAAACACTAACTTCAATGAAAAGAGCAGGTGCAGATTTGATTGCAACCTACTTTGCAAGAGATGCAGTGAGATTATTATCGTGAAACGTGAGAGGTGAAACGTGAGAGGTGAAACGTGAGAGGTGAAACGTGAGAAAGTTTTTAATCATTTAAAAATTATAAAAATGTTTATTCAACTTAAACACAAATCACTTGATGTTTATCAGGTAATAAGAGAATTGGTAAAAGAAACATATAAAATTTCTTTGCAACTTCCTTCTGAAGAAAAATTTAATATGGTTCAACAAATAAGGAGAGCAGCTCTGTCGGTAAAACTTAATCTTGCGGAAGGTTCTACAAGAAAATCAATTATAGAACGAAAAAGATATTTAGAAATATCAAGAGGATCTCTTGTAGAAATAGATGCAGCATTGGAAACTGCTATAGACCTTAATTATTTTAAGGCTGAAAACCTTGATCCCATTGGAATTTTATTGAATAGATGTTTTGCAATGCTTTCAAAAATGATTAATAGTTAATGAAAGAGCAGAGACAAATTTCACGTTTGTCGTTTCACGTCTCACGAAAAAATTATGAAGCCTAATATAGCACATAGCATCTCTCTTTTTGAAAGAGCTAAGCAATCAATTCCCGGCGGAGTAAATTCTCCTGTGCGTGCATTTAAAAGTGTTGGTGGCACACCGGTATTTATCAAGTCTGCAAAAGGCGCTTACCTTTTTGATGAAGATGGAAATAAATACATTGACTACATCAATTCGTGGGGGCCAATGATACTTGGTCATGGATATGAACCTGTGGTAAAAGCTATACAGGAAAAGGCAACGGCTTCAACTTCTTTCGGTGCTCCTACTCTTTTGGAAATTGAAATGGCTGAGCTTATAAAAAGCATGGTGAAAAATGTTGATCTTATAAGAATGGTTAGTAGTGGCACTGAAGCCTGCATGAGCGCAGTTCGTTTGGCAAGAGGATATACAGGTAAAAATAAAATTATCAAGTTTGAAGGTTGCTATCATGGACACGCAGATTGCTTTTTAGTAAAAGCAGGAAGCGGAATGGCAACATTAAATATTCAAACTGTACCTGGAGTAACGGCAGGTGTTTCATTGGATACATTAACTGCACCCTATAATGATCCTGAGGCTGTAAAAAAATTAGTTGAAGAAAATAAAAATGAAATAGCTGCAATCATTATCGAACCGGTTGTAGGAAATATGGGCTGTATTCTTCCTGAAAAAAATTATTTAGAAGGCATCAGAAAAATTTGTGATGAAGAAAATATCGTTTTCATTTTTGATGAAGTAATGACAGGTTTTCGTTTGGCACCAGGTGGTGCCCAGGAAAAATTAAATATCGATGCTGATCTTGTAACGTACGGAAAAGTAATTGGCGGCGGCCTGCCAGTTGGTGCTTTTGGTGGGAAGAAAAAAATAATGGAACATATCGCTCCACTTGGAAACGTTTACCAGGCGGGCACTTTAAGCGGTAACCCGATTGCAATGATCGCTGGTTACACAATGCTTAAAGAATTAAAGGATCATCCGGAAACCTATAAAGAGCTTGATGAAAAATGTGGTTACCTCGAAAAAAATCTTCATGAAATTTTTGACAGGAAAAATATTAAACATCGCATTAACCGCATGGGCAGTATGATAAGTTTACATTTTTGCGATCATGATGTTATTGATTTTGAAAGTGCATCAAAAGCAGACATTCCTTTGTTCAATAAATTCTTTCATCATATGTTAGAGTCCGGAATTTATCTTCCGCCATCTGCCTATGAAAGTTGGTTTCTCAGCAATGCATTAACGTATGAAGATCTGGATGAAACTATAAAAGTTGCTGATAGTTTTTCTGAACAATAGAAAAATTAAAACCTCCCAAATTTCTCCGGGAGGCTTTTCTTGTATGTGCTTGTACG
>JANXQO010000181.1 GCA_025353485.1 Chitinophagales bacterium | reverse complement strand
TTCTTTTCCTTTAAAAAAAAATCCATCACAAACTGCACAGGCACTAACACCATAGCCATTTAATCTTTGCTCACTTTCAATCCCCAGCCACTTTGCGCTGGCACCGGTACTTAAAATAACTGTATCAGCCTCTATCCATTTTTCTTCATCAACCTGAACTTTAAAAGGTGATGCAGAAAAATCCACATCAGTTGCCAATCCGTAGCGAATATCTGTTCCCATTCTTGCTGCCTGCTTTTCAAAATGAACCATCATATCAGGCCCCTGTATCCCATCAGGATAGCCTGGATAATTTTCAACATCGGTTGTAATTGTAAGCTGGCCACCGGGTTGAATGCCCTGGTACAAAACAGGTTTCAAGTTTGCCCTTGCTGCATAGATCGCTGCAGTATATCCTGCGGGTCCTGACCCAATTATTAAACAATGAACGTGTTCGTTTGTGTTATTCTCCATAAAAAAATCAAATATAATAGTTAATGTTAAGTAATCTCTATTTCAAAAAATCATGATAATCTTGTAATCCTATAAACCTGCCTGCCGGCAGGCAGGTCATATTTCAGACAAAAAAGCCCTTCAAAAAATTGAAGGGCCTGATTAAAATTGTTTGAAGAAGTTTATCCTAAATATGCTTTTAAAGCACTGCTGTATCTTGCTTTTTGTAAACGTTTTATAGCTCTTTCTTTTATCTGTCGGATACGCTCCTTGGTGAGATCATATTTCTGACCAATTTGCTCAATGGTTGTTCCATTTTCTCCATCCAAACCGAAATAAGCATTTACAATTTCAGCCTCCCTTGGACTAAGAGATTTTAAAACACGGCGAATCTCATTTTTTAATGAATCGTGCATTACATCTTCATCAGTTTCTCCGGCTCCTTTTAAAAGATCTCCCATAGCCACATCTTCAGCTTCATGCACAGGTGCATCCAGCGAGGTATGACGGGTGTTACTTTGGAAAATGTTGTTGATTTCAGTTTCGCTCATTTCCAGTATCTCTGATAATTCTTCGGTAGAAGGTTCTCTTTCATGTTCCTGTTCAAAAGCCATATAAGCTTTGTTTGCTTTGTTATAAGTGCCAATTTTGTTTTGAGGTAAGCGGACTAATCTGCCCTGCTCTGCCAACGCTTGTAAAATAGACTGGCGAATCCACCAAACTGCGTATGAAATAAATTTGAAACCTTTTGTTTCATCAAAGCGTTGTGCCGCTTTAATTAAGCCAAGGTTGCCTTCGTTGATCAAATCACTTAACGATAATCCCTGGTGCTGGTACTGTTTTGCAACTGAAACTACGAAACGTAGATTGGCCGTTGTAAGACGCTCTAAAGCTCTCTGGTCGCCCATTTTAATTTTCTGTGCTAAAATAGTTTCCTCTTCCGGAGTGATCATTCCAATTTTAGAAATTTCCTGCAGATACTTTTCAACCGCCTGTGAATCCCGGTTTGTAATCTGTGTAGCAATTTTAAGTTGCCTCATGTGTATATATATTAATAATTAACGAACGCCTATAAGACAGATTAGTTGGGGAAATGTTGCAAAAGATAAGTTAATGAATACCAATCTTTAGAATCATTATACAAATTTACACTTCAAATTCCGAATTTCATAGCTTTAAGGGAAATAAACTGTCTGAACCGGGATTTATAGGATTTTAGATTAATGAGATTAAAAAAAAATAATCAGTAATACCTTAAATTCGCATTGATAATCTTAAAATCCCATTAATCCCAGTAATCCAGGTTCAGACAATGATAGATTATAGATCAGATACATTTACCAAACCTACTCCCGGTATGCTGCAGGCAATGTTTAATGCAGAAGTGGGCGATGATGTTTTCGGAGAAGACCCAAGTGTAAATAAATTAGAAGCCTTAAGTGCTGAAATGTTTGGAATGGAAGCAGGGCTTTTTTGCCCTAGTGGAACTATGACCAATCAAATTGCAATAAAATGCCATACCCAGCCTGGGGATGAAGTAATATGTGATAAGCTTAGTCATATTTACATTTATGAAGGGGGTGGAATAGCATTTAATTCAGGTGCACAAGTGAAAGCTATTGATGGAGACAGGGGAAGAATAACTGTAGATCAGGTTTTGGGTTCAATTAATTCAGAGGATGTTCATAAACCAAGAACAAGCTTGGTAAGCCTGGAAAATACTGCAAACCGGGGAGGGGGGAGCTGCTATGAATTTTATAATATTCAAAAGATTAAAGAGGTTTGCCTTTTAAATAATTTAAAGTTACATTTAGATGGTGCAAGATTATTTAATGCTATCGTAAGCTGTAACCAATCACCCAAACAATACAGAGAAGTCTTTGATAGCATTTCCATTTGTTTAAGTAAAGGATTAGGTACTCCTGTTGGCAGTGTATTACTTGGAAAAAAAGACTTTATAAAACAAGCAAGAAGAATAAGAAAGGTTTTTGGCGGTGGTATGAGACAGGCAGGTTTTATGGCTGCAGCTGGTATATACGCATTGGAACATAATATTGAGAGACTGGCCATAGATCATTTTCATGCTAAACAGGTTGCTGAAGCATTATTGAAAAAAGAATTTACAGGTAAGATGCTTCCGGTAGAAACTAATATTATCATATTTGAAGTAATGGATGAAACATATACCGCAAAGTCATTAGCAGAAGCTTTTAAAAAATATGAAATATTGGTAATGCCAATTTCAAAAACCCAGATAAGGATGGTATTTCATTTGGACGTAACAGAACAAATGATAAAACAAACCCTCGCTGCAATAACCGATATTTAATTTTAATCATTTATTTCTACATAGTATGTTCCCCAAAATAAATCCAACCAATACCAAATCCTGGAAACTTTTACAAGAGAATTATGAAGAGATGAAAAATATTCATCTTAAAGAATTATTTAAAGAAGAAGAGGACAGATTTAAAAAATATTCTCTTTCAGCACAAGATATTATTTGGGATTATTCAAAAAATATAATTACAGATAAAACTATTCAACTTTTGTTACAACTGGCAAACGAATGCAAATTGCAGCCTGCAATTGATGCCATGTTCGCCGGAGAAAAAATAAATGAAACAGAAAACAGAGCCGTATTACACACCGCATTAAGAAATTTTTCCAATACACCGGTTTTACTTGATGGGAAAGATGTAATGCCTGAAATACAAAGTGTGCTTAACCAAATGAAAAATTTTTGCAGGAAAATACATGATGGAGAATGGAAAGGCTATTCAAATAAAAAAATAAAATACATTGTAAACATAGGCATAGGCGGAAGCGATCTAGGCCCTGTAATGGTAACAGAAGCACTAAAGCCTTATTGGATAGAAGGAATACAATCCTGGTTTGTAAGTAACATAGATGGCAGCCACATTGCAGAGGTACTTAAAAAAATAACGCCTGAAGAAACATTGTTTTTAATTGCTTCCAAAACTTTTACTACCCAGGAGACAATGACCAATGCCTTTACAGCAAGAGAATGGTTTTTAAAAGAAGCGCTGGATGAAAAATTTGTTGCCAAACATTTTGTTGCTCTAAGTACAAACACAGAAGAAGTAAAAAAATTCGGAATTGCTGAAGAGAATATGTTCGTGTTTTGGGATTGGGTTGGCGGTAGATACAGTTTGTGGAGTGCTATCGGTTTGTCAATTGCATTAACTATAGGGTATGATAATTTTGAAAATCTTTTAAAGGGTGCACATGAAATAGATAAGCATTTTAAAGAGAAATCATTTGATAAAAATATCCCTGTTTTAATGGGATTGATAAGTATTTGGTATCTGAATTTTTTTGGATCTAAAACAGAAGCAATTCTTCCTTATGATCAATATCTGCACCGCTTTGCAGCCTATTTTCAACAGGGAAATATGGAAAGCAATGGTAAGTTTGTAGATAGAAATGGAGAGAAAGTAACTTACTCCACGGGTCCTGTAATATGGGGTGAGCCCGGAACTAATGGGCAGCATGCATTTTACCAATTGATACACCAGGGCACACAAATAATTCCATGCGATTTTATTGCTCCTGTTATAACTCACAATCCTCTTGGGCTTCACCATAAAATATTATTGTCAAACTTTTTTGCGCAGACAGAAGCTTTGATGAATGGAAAAACAAAAGAAGAATTGGTAACAGAAAATGTTCCTGAAGAATTAATTGCTTATAAAACATTTGAAGGCAACAGGCCAACCAATTCTTTTCTTGTAAAAGAAATAACTCCATTTACTTTAGGTGAATTGATAGCTATGTACGAACATAAGATATTTGTACAGGGAATTATCTGGAATATTTACAGTTTTGATCAATGGGGAGTTGAGTTGGGTAAACAACTGGCAAAACAAATATTACCTGAATTAGAAAACGATGCAGTAATTACTTCGCATGATGCATCAACAAATGGTTTGATAAATGCATTCAAAAAATTAAGGCAATAATCTGAACCACGATTTATAGATTTTTAGGATTGATAAGAAAAAATTTTAAAGTAATTATTATTTAGGAAGCATTCATAAATTGTAATAAACAAAAGCAGCAATATGAAATATTCAATTGTTTTCATTTTCTTTTTTATAAACATAATTACTTCACAATCACAATCTCTCCTGATTAAAAAAAATCCGAAAAAATTATATAAATATGATCCAGGCAAATATTTTGATAAAAAAGAGTATAAGATTTTTGCAACCCCTCAAAAATCAGGAACATTTCTTTTCACAGGCAGGCCGATGAAAGCAACTAATTTACTTTTAAATTTAAACGGCAAATTTTCTTTATTACCAATAGAAGGGATATTTGTTATTACGCCAAAAAAACTAATTATTACACTTGACACAATTAAACCGATTGCTAAAATTTTGTATAACATAGAAAAAGGAAAAGTTTACGCTCTTCCTTTAGATAATATGCCATGCTTAGTTCCGCAAATAAATTCAAATATGCCTGTTGCTAAATTAGATATGAAAGAATACAAAAAAATACCTAATGCATTACAGGAGCAAAAACTTATTCCACAAACAGAAACTTCAATTAATCCTTCGGGAAAAAATAATCAATAAAAAATCCTCTCAAATGAGAGGATTCAAGCAATTGGTTCTGGTTTTGATCACCACTTATCTACTTCCTCGTCATTGGGCTTTACATCAATTTCCGGTGTAGCAGCAGGTGCAATACCGGTAGCAGATGTGTCAGGTTCTTTTTCAACTGGTTCTTCAGAAACAACACTCTGCTCTGAAGTAATATTGTTTTCTGATCCTCCATTGTTTTCACTACCCTCATATGGAGTATCATGATTAAATGTATCAAAATCAAAATCAGGCATCAAATCAGTTTTTACATAATCAATTGTTTCTGTCAACCCTTTTAAAAACTTATTAAAATCTTCTTTGTATAAAAAAATTTTATGCCTGTCGTATCCATCTTCATTAAATTTTTTACGGCTTTCAGTAATGGTTAAATAGTAATCATTACCCCGTGTAGCCCTTACATCAAAGAAATAAGTTCTGCGTTTACCTGCTCTTATTCTTGCGCTATAAACACTTTCCAGTTTTTTTTCATTATTCTCGTACTCCACTGTATATATTTTTAAAGTTAAATTTTAGATGCAGCAAAGATATATTTGTTTTTGTAATAGCAAAAATTTTAGGGAATACTATATTTCTCCAGCCAATTTCTTTTCTCTCTTTTGCTGGTGGGCATACATTTCAGCGTAATAACCGTTTTTACTTAATAAATCACTATGTGTGCCCTGTTCAGCAATAGCTCCATCTTTTAATAAAATTATATTATCAAAATTGAATAAAGAAAATATTCGGTGTGTTATAATAATAGCTGTTTTATTTTTTAGATAATTATGCAAATTATTTATGATCTGGCTTTCTGTTTTTGCATCAACAGCGCTAAGGCAATCATCAAATATCACAATCTCATGTTGTTTAATTAATGCTCTTGCGATAGATATACGTTGCTTTTGGCCACCGCTAAGCGTTACTCCCCTCTCTCCTATTATTGTTTTATATTTTTGTGGAAATTGCCCAATCTCATTTTGGATAACTGCATTTGCCGCAGCTTCTTTTATTATTTCTTCTGAAGCATTCTTTACAGCAAAGCTTATATTATTTTCTACCGTATCACTAAACAAAAAAACATCCTGCGGCACATAACTAACCTGCGAACGCAACGATTGAAAATCTATTTTTTTTATTGATGTATCATCGTAAAAAATATCCCCATGTTGTGGATCATACATCCGCAAAAGAAGCTGTGCGATAGTTGATTTGCCTGAGCCTGTTTTACCAACAATAGCTATTTTTTGTCCACAGTTAATTTTTAGATTAAAGTTTTTTATTGCATGAATGCCTGTATGCGGATAAGTGAAATCCACATTTTTAAATTCTATGTTTCCCTTTAAAATTATTTGCTGTGTGTTCTTGCTGTTTTGAATAGTTGATCTTGTATGAAGAAATTCATTTATTCTGCGTTGTGATGTTGCTGCTCTTTGCACCATGCTTGCAGTCCATCCTATCGCACTTACCGGAAATGAAAGCAGCAGAATATACATTACAAATTCGCCAATAACACCAATGCTTATTTGCCCGTTAATAACATAAAACCCTCCTATCAAAATGGTAATTAAAGTACTAAGCCCTATTAACAATGAAATAGATGGAAAATAAATAGCCTCTGTTTTAGCAAGTGATATTGCATTTCTTCTATAATCTTCGCTGCTCTTTTCAAAAAAACCAAGCATTGCTTTTTCCTGCACAAAAGATTTTATTACCCTTATTCCTGAATACGATTCCTGGGCATTTGTTGTAAGATCAGAAAGTAGAGATTGTATCCTGTCGCTCTTTCTGTTAATTATAGTATTCACATAATAAATAGCAAACGCTAATATTGGCAGTGGAGAAAGAACATATAAAGTAAGCTCCCTGTTTTCTTTCAGCATGTAAAAAACAGAAAATCCAATGGTGGCTGCAAGGTTAATAATATACATAATTGCAGGCCCCGAATACATTCTAACCCGGCTTACATCTTCAGAGATGCGGCTCATCAAATCTCCGGTGCTGTGTGTTTTATAAAAGTTGGTATCTAATTTTTGATAATGATCAAATATTTCATTCTTCTGATCATATTCAATGTGCCGGCTCATAACAATAATTGTTTGCCGCATAAGAAACATAAAAAATCCACTGATTAAAGCAAGTCCTAAAAGTATGATACCACAAACAAAAATTTTGTTCTTTAAAGATGAAGCCGCCAGGTTTTGTATAAATAATTTTTTTACAATCGGATCGTAATTTACTATTGTGTTTGAGGCTACAGTTTTTTCTTTTTTTAAAGAATGCTCTACAGTATTCAGTACATATTTAGTAACCTGTGGGGAAAGAATACGAAAATAGTTAGAAAGAATAATAAAAATTATCCCCAACAAAAACAGCCATCGGTATTTCCAGAAGTATTTATTTAGCGCTGCCAGATGCTTCATTACTGCTAATTTACAGAATATTATGTTTTACGTTTATAATGATGGGAAAGACAAAATTTAAATCAGTTGTTGTTTTGCATTATGTTTTAAAAAGTGCTATTCATGCGGAATCAAAAAAAACAGAATTAAAAAATCCCGATAAATGCGGGACTATATTTTATAACATCCTGATATTTTTTCTTACCGCTTAAAAGTTATTAAAGCCTTTATCACGAATGTGTTTATTTAAAATAACATTGGTTTCTTTACTGCTCAATATTTCAAGATGGCGGAGATGATGCATATCACTGCCAACAAAATCAGCTAAGCCATTATCAATAATAAATTTCGCTGCTTTAGTAACGGGTGGTCCATAATATCCTGTAAGCGATAAAAGATTTACCTGTAATAAAAAACCCAATTCTTTCAAGCGGAAATATTCATTTAAATCATGATGGTAATAAAAATATCTTTCAGGATGCGCCAATATTGGCTTGTACCCTGCAGTAATTATTTCAAAAACCATCTCATTTATATTCATTGGCAATACTGAATAAGGCAATTCAGTTAAAATAAAATTTTGGTAAACGGGCAGAATATCTTTCTGTTTTAATATTTGTAAAAAATAATCATCCAGCATATATTCTGCGGCGGCAAATAATTCAATATTAATCCCTGCTTCGGCGCATGCATTTTTTAATATCTCTAATTCTCTATTAATGATATCCGGATTATTTCTATAATAATCACCGATTATATGAGGTGTTGCTACCAGCCTGCGGTAACCAAGATCATATAATCCCTTCACTAATTTTAAGGAGGTTGCAATATCAGGAGAACCATCATCTATTCCTGCTAAAATATGTGAATGAATATCTGTAGTAACAGGAAAGGGTTCTCCCGTATATAAATCCCGTTTTTTTTTAAATAAATTAAACATGAAATTTATTCCCAATTATTATTTTTTACTTCATCATAAACCATTTTAATACCTTGTTCTAAAGTTACAGAAGATTGCCAGCCCAAATTTTTTAGTTTAGAAACATCCAGTAATTTACGTGCTGTGCCATCTGGCTTGGTTATATCATTTTCAACATTTCCATCGTATCCAACAATTTTTTTT
>JANXQO010000180.1 GCA_025353485.1 Chitinophagales bacterium | reverse complement strand
TTATCCTTAAATTTTTTTTAAGGAAACAAGGAGCTTTATGAATAAAAATGTAACAACACCAGTAATTTCAATAAAATGTGATAGTACTTATTTGACAGTAAATTTACGGTATTGCATTTCTGCGGAAACCACTCTATGTTTGTGGAAATAATTAATGAATCATTACCTCGATCATTTTTTATTCTTAACCCAAAACCACAAAGATGATTTATATTTTTACAACATTAGCAGCATTATCTCTTCGCCTTAGCTTACACATATTTCCTTCCTGCATAAAAGAGAAAAACTTATTATTAGTACCAATTAGTTAATTACACATTTAAGTAAGTGCCTGATTGTTAACCTATATAACTAACTGATTAAACAAATAAAATGAATAAAAATTTACTCCGCACTCTTTTAATCTCCGCTATAACTTTAATAAGCTCAAAGGGCTTATTAGCACAGAACCACACGATAAATGTTACCAATTTTACGGTAACCACAAAAGAGCAAAAAGTAATTATAGATTGGAAAACTGACGGGGCAACTCCCACTAATTATTTTGCGATTCAAAAAAGTACTGATGGGATTACTTATAAAACAGTGGTACTGGTTTTAGGCCCTGATCCAAAACAAAAGGATTGCGATTGTTATGGTTGTTCTGATAAGTACATGCCTAAAACAGCAAAGAATTTTTATTATAGATTAGTGCATATTGATACTGATGGAAAAGAACAAATAACCGAAGCTAAACTTTTAGCTAAATCATAAACTACTAAATCAATCAACTGAAATATTCAGTACAGATAATCTCGTTTTCTTTGGGGGTTACAGAACCAGAATTTTAAGGTTCTTAACAAACGCCGCATTTCTATGCGGCTTTTTTAATACTCATATCCTGTGATGATCCATTTAAAAGCAGTGTATATGATTATTATCTCATCTTATATAAAGCGGTTTTTTAGTATATTGCATACCCCTGTTCTTACACTAACTTACATGAAATTTATTTTACTGCTGCTCTTTTCTCTTCCCCTATTCTTTGCGGCAGGTGCACAGGATTTTTCGAATAAAGGGAGAGATTTTTGGGTTGGCTACGGTTCACATGTAAACATGTATTCCGGCGGAGGTGCGGATGTTGCAGGTGGCGGCACCCAGGAAATGGTTTTATATTTTACTTCAGATGTTACTGCAAATGTAACAATTACTATCCCTTCATCCGGGTGGACAAGAAATTATACAGTCCCGGCAAATACTGTTGTTGAATCACAGTCTATTCCAAAAACAGGAGCAGATGATGTACGTTTAAGAACAGAAGGTAAGTTCTCCAAAAAAAGTATTCATATTACCAGCGATAAGCCAATAGTTGCTTATGCACATATTTATAATGCGGCAGTTTCAGGAGCTACATTACTTTTTCCTACCAACACTTTAGGTAAAGAATATTATTCTCTCAATTATAAGCAAACATCAAACAATCAATATTCATACCCCTATTGCTTTGCCATTGCAACAGAAGACAGTACTATTATAGAAGTTACTCCTACGGCTGCAACTCAAACTCATGTTGCTAATGTTACTTTCAGAGATACCTTAATGAAGGGTGATGTTTTAAATTTATTAGGGCAGCTGACAGGGTTAACAGGAGTAGATCTTACAGGAACAAAAATAAAATCGGTTGCCTCCTTAACAGGGCAATGTAAAAAAATTGCTGTATTCTCAGGATCCGGAAAGCTGGATATTATTTGCCCCAGTGGACCTGGCGGATCTGCTGATAATTATATTGCACAGGCATTTCCTTCTACTGCCTGGGGACAAAAATATTTTACAGCACCTACTAAAGGTTTACCCTTTAATTACTTCAGAATATTAGTTAAAGATCCTGCAACTATTGTAAAATTAAATGGGGTTGTGCAGGCAGGATTAATTAATAATTTTTATTATGACCTTCCATTAACGAATGCACCATCCCTTATTGAAGCAGATAAACCGGTTTTAGTTGCGCAGTATATTACAACTACAGGTTCTTGTGGAAATATTAATGGAGGCAGGGGAGATCCCGAAATGATTTATTTAAGTCCGGTAGAACAAACAATTGATAAAGTAACTTTAAACTCTACCTCTCACTTTGCTATTGTAGAGCATTACATCAACATAATAATTAAAACCGCTGCTACTGCAACGTTTCGTATTGATGGAGCAATTCCTGCAAGTCCTTTTGTACCTTATACGCAGGATCCTTCTTATTCATATAATCAATTAAGTGTATTAGCAGGTTCTCATACAATACAGGCTGATTCAGGCTTTAATGCCATCGCTTATGGTTACGGAAGTCCCGAATCGTATGGATACAATGCAGGAACAAACATCAGGGATCTGTATAATTTTGTTACGCCAATCAATCCGTTAAATATTTCAAATCAAAATACAGCCTGTGCAGGCACTCCGTTTTATTTCTCAATAACATATCCTTTTCAGCCTACATCATTGTATTGGGATTTCGGTGGTTATCAATCTCCAAATGTTACTGTTACTAATCCTATAGCTGATACAACTTATTTTCTAAATGGAAAACAGATATGGAGATATAAATTACCAACAACCTATACGTATAGTGCCCCCGGTAATTATCCTGTAAGCATAACGGCAGGTACATCCGGCTCCGATGGTTGTGGAAATTTACAAACCAGGGATGATACATTGTTTGTTTATAATCCACCTGTTACTGATATTACCTGGACACACAGTGGTTGCGAAACTGATTCAGTTTTTTTTAAGGATAATACAAATTATGTTTCGGGAACTAACTCTTATAAATGGTATTGGAACTTTGGTGATGGAAGTACAGACAATGTAAGAAATCCAAAACACTTATATACTACCCCCGGTATCTATACAATTCGTTTCAGTATTACAAGCAATGTTGGATGTTTAAGTGATACAGCATCAAAACAAATTACAATTACAACAGCGCCTGTTGCCAGGTTTATTATTTCATCACCCAATTGTATAGGCAAATCCATAATATTTACAGATCAGTCAACTGCTCCTGCGCCAGGTATTCTTGTAAAATGGTATTGGGATTTTGGCGATGGAGTAACTCAAACTCTTACTGCAATCAGCAATCCCACTCATACTTATTCTTCAACCGGAATTTATAATGTAACACTCAAAGTAGAAAATAATACAGCTTGTCAGAGCCCGGTATTTACAATGCCTGTAACTGTTCATCCTAATCCAGTTGTTAATTTTAATTTACCTGGTATTTGTTTACCAACTGGGCTTGCACAATTTTTTGATTCAAGTACAATTGCAGATGGCAGCCAGTCTTTATTTACCTACCTGTGGAATTTTGGCGATGCCTCATCCGGGGGATTAAATAATTCTATAATTAAAAATCCAACTCATAATTACAATAATCCCGGTCCGTTTACAGTAAACCTACAGGTAACTTCTAAAGATGGATGCACATCCGGCACAACAAAAATTTTATCAACAGTATATGCTCAACCCAAAGCGGGTTTTACTGTGAAGGCAGAATATTGTTTGAATGATACAACATATTTCACTGATCAATCAAATGGGCAAGGCAGTACTATAACCAATTGGTTTTGGAATTTTGGAGATGGACAATCTTCAACTTTGCAAAACCCTTCTCATAATTATACATCAGCAGGATCATACACTGTTTCACTGTATATTAAAACTGATAAAGGATGTATTTCTGATACATCAATAAAACAGGTTATTATTAATTCTTTGCCAACGGCATCCTTTGCAACATCAACTCCTGCATGTGAAACAAAGAGTGTAATATTTACAAATGCTTCGGCAGCAAATTCAGGAATTCTTACACAATGGAACTGGAACTTTGGAGATGGTACTTTGTTTACCGCACCAAATGATAATCCTTTTAATCATACATATATTTCAGCAGGAAATTATATAGTAACATTATCTGTAGAAAGTGATAAAGGTTGTAAGAGTCCTGTTTTATCAAGACAAATTATTATCAACGTGCAACCTGTACCTGGCTTTATTGCACCGAGTGTTTGCTTAACAGATGCTTTTGCCCAATTTACTGATACAAGCAAAATTGCTTCAGGCTCTATCACTTCATGGGCATGGAACTTTGCTGATCCTTCATCCGGAGCATTAAATACTTCTGCCTTGCAAAATCCAAAACATAAATACAATTCTGTTGGCTTATATAATGTAACATTATCTATAACTTCTAACAAAGGATGTGTTGCTTCAATCGCCAAAGCATTCACTGTAAATGGTGCAGTGCCTAAAGCAAACTTTACTATTTTAAATAATACAGGCTTATGCAGCAATACTGATGTTCAGTTACAAAACACATCTACTGTAGATTTTGGCAACATAACAAAAGTTGAAATGTATTGGGATCTTGCAAATAATCCTTCTTTTTTTGATGTAGATGTAAATCCTACGGCGAATAAAATTTACAGGCATTTATATCCAAATTTTCAAACACCATTAACCAAAACTTACCAGGTTAAATTCCGTTCTTACTCAGGAAGTTTATGTGTTGATGAAATAACAAAAAGCATAACAGTGAATGCGTCACCTGCAGTTCAATTTCTCTCTATATCTGATACCTGTTTTAATATTAATCCTTTTGCGATAGTGCAGGCAAGTGAAATTGGAGGCGTGCCTGGTGCAGGCTTATTCAGTGGGCCGGGAATAATAAATGGTTCAAACATATTTAATCCATCCGTTGCGGGTGTTGGTACACATACTATTCGATACACATTTACTTCCAATACAGGTTGTGTTGATTATAAAGAACAAACCATAACGATCTATCCAATTGTAAATGTAAATGCAGGTCCTGACAGAACGGTTTTGGAAGCAGCAACTATTACTTTAGAACCCATTATTACCGGCAATGCTTTGCAATATTTATGGACACCTAACCAATATTTAAATGATGCCACAATACTAAACCCTCTTGTTTCCGGCGTACAGGACATTACTTACACATTATCTGTAACAGGCACGGGTGGATGTATTTTTAGTGACCAGGTATTTGTAAAAGTGCTTAGGTTTCCTAATGTTCCAAATACATTTACGCCAAACAATGATGGCATTAATGATACATGGATAATAGACCATCTTACTGATTATCCAAATGTTCGTGTACAGGTATTTAACCGCTATGGACAATTGGTTTTTGAAAGCAAAGGATATACTAAACCATGGGATGGAACTATGAATGCAAAATCGTTACCCTTCGGAACTTATTATTATGTAATTGAACCCGGTAATGGCCGTAAGCCTGTTACCGGGTATGTAACTTTGATAAAATAATTTGTAATAAATTATAGTATGAAGCGAATTTTAGTATTTATAATGATGGCAGCGATGATAAAAACCTATGCTCAGCAAAAACCATATTATACACAATATATTCTCAACAATTACATTTTAAATCCTGCACTTAGCGGTATAGAAAACTACACTGATGTTAAACTGAGTTATCGCAATCAGTGGACAGGAATTAACGGCGCACCTGTTACAATATACTTATCAGCTCATGCGCCTATAGGTAAAAAAGATTATCGTACTACTGCCACATCGTTTGAAGTTCCGGGAGAAAATCCCCGCGGAAAATCTTATTGGCAGGATTATACAGCACCTGAACCTCATCATGGAGTTGGCCTGATAGTAATGAATGATAAGACAGGATATATCAGCAGATTTTCTGCTTATGCTACTTATTCATATCATAAAGGATTATCGCCAAAGACAACTTTATCAGCAGGATTTTTAGCTGGTTTTTCCAATGTAAGTTTAGACAGAAGTAAAATTGAATGGGGAACCCTTGATCCAAATGATCCCGCAATAGGATATAATAATGGAGAATTAAAACAATTAAAACCTGAAGTTGGTGCAGGGCTTTGGCTGTACTCCGCTGATTATTTTGCAGGAATTTCTGTTTTAAATATTATTCCTAATAAAGCAAAATTTGCATCCAATAATAATTATGCAAGCTATTTTGTTCCACAGTTTATTGCAACTGCCGGTTATCGTTTTTTTATTAACGATGATATTTCAGCATTGCCTTCTGTAATGCTGCAATTTGTACAACCCTTTCCTGTACAAATTCATGCATCTGTAAAACTGCAATACCTGGATAAATTTTGGATTGGTGGCAGTTACAGAATAAGCGACCAATTAGGAGGCTTTGCTGCAATGGCCGGTATAAATATTTCCAACACGTTTAATATCGGGTATGCATACGATGCTTCAACAACATCACGATTGAAAAATTATACAGGCAATACCCACGAAATTATTTTGGGATTTCTTATCAATAATAAATATGGAGATACCTGCCCAAGAAATGTTTGGTAGCTACTTTTAAAATTAAAATCCCGTATTAATATCAGCATTTTATTTATAGACTGATACCACCTACTCCTGATTTATACTATACACTTTCTTTGACGTAGAAATTATAAAATCAAGCGACCTTCTTCCGGCACCTTCAATTAATAAAAAAAGACAGGTGAGTATTTGTGCATAGTCAGAACGTATCTCATGTTCAACAGCCCAAAATCCAATTTTAGGAGGGGCAGGAGGTAACGGCAAAGGGCTTGTACCTAAATATAAATCAATTTTTGTACTAAAAACAGCAACAATCATTTGTATGATAAAGTAAAAGGCAGCAATTCTTGTAAATAGTCCAAACAACAAAAGCAAACCACCAATTATTTCAGCGGTAGCTACAAAATGTGCAGTCATTTCGGGAAAAGGAAACCCCAATTTAGTAAAGCGTCCCACACCCTGGTTGACGTAAACAAATTTTAATATCCCCTCCATAAAAAATACGCCACCGGCCATCAGTCGAATGAGTAGTATGGTTGATTGCCCTGTTACAGGCGGATTGAGAAACCAATTGATAACTTTTTTCATTGTTTTTTGTTTTAGATAAATTGATTATGCAAACATCAACACTTGATAACAGTATCTAAAACTATTTACAGCATCCAAAGCTTTTACTTGATTAAGTATTGGTTTATCAAGAATTGTACTTCCATGATGTAATAAAATTTAAAAACAATATGGCGTTGCTACCTTTGAAAAAATATAAGTTTTTGAAAAGCAGAACATTCATATATCATTCTCTTTTTTGGGTAGGCATATACCTTTTATGGGTTGTTACTTTTCGCAGTTATTCATTTCCGCTTACCAAAACAATGACAGTAGAGTTTTGCTATTTAATTTTTATTACGGCAGATTATTATGCCATTAGTAATTTTATAATTCCACAGTTTTTACTTAAAAGAAAATATGTTCTTTTTGTTTCTGCTACACTAATAATCATTACACTTTCTGCATGGCTAAGAGCTTTGGTTGCAGTACAAATGAACCAGCATTTTTTTCATGCTGCACAAATAACCGGCTTTGGTACATTGTATTTAAATTCAATAATCAATATTTCTCTTTGGGTATTGTTGATTACAATGGGAAAAATGATAATTGACAGGATACAAACCCAACAACAATTAGAGTTGTTAGAAAAAGAAAGGATAAAAAATGAATTGGATTATTTAAAAGCCCAAATCAATCCCCATGCGCTTTTCAACTCATTAAATACCATTTACGGGCATATTGATAAAAGCAACCAGGTTGCAAGAAATATCCTATTACAATTTTCAGAATTATTGCGGTATCAACTATATGATTGTGGTGCAGAGAAAGTAAGTTTGGAAAAAGAAATAGAGTACATAAAAAATTATGTAGGCTTTCAACGCTTGCGGAAAGATGAAAAACTTGTTGTAGATGTTGATATTAAAAATATTGAAACCGGTTTAAAAATTGCTCCGCTTTTGTTAGTAGTGCTTATTGAAAATGCTTTTAAATTTGTCAGCAATTTTTCTGATAAAGAAAATAAAATAAGTATTAGAATATTTACAAAAGATAACAGATTGCATAGTTCATTTATTAATACAAAAGAATTGCGACAAGCTACTATCACCAACACTTCCAATGGAATAGGTATTACTAATTTAAAACGGAGGTTAGAGCTTTTATATACCCATAAAAATGAGCTTACAATAACTATTGAAAATGATGTTTACAAAGCAAATTTAATTATTGACTTAACATGAAACTAAACTGTATCATAATTGATGACGAGCCAATTGCAAGAAAAGTATTGCAGGAATTCATTGAAGAAATAGATTATTTGGAGTTGACAGGGCAAGCCGAAAACCCCTTAAAAGCCATGCAGTTGCTAAATAACAATGATATTGACATTATCTTTTTAGACATCAATATGCCTAAAATAAATGGTATTGACTTTTTAAAAAATTCAAAAATAAATGCAAATATTATAATGACTACAGCTTATGCTGAATATGCTGTAGAAGCTTATAGATTGGATGTTTTGGATTATTTGGTAAAGCCAATTGCTTTCGACCGCTTTTTAAAAGCATGTAATAAAGCAAAAGAAGCCGGAGAATTAAAAAAGATAATACCTGGCCACCTAAATAAAACCAACGACCATTTTTTTATAAAATGCGATAATCAAATTGAGAAAGTTTTTTACTATGATTTAGTGTACGCCGAGGCAATGCTGAATTATGTAATGCTTTATACAAATTCAAAAAAAATGATGGTTTATATTACTATCAAAAGTTTAGAAGAGCAATTGCCTGCAGGCATTTTCATTAAAGTACACAAATCTTTTATAGTGAACATAAACAAAATAAAAAGTATAGAAGGCAACATTTTGGACATCGGAAATCAAAAGATTGCAATTAGCCAAAACTTACGGGAAAAGGTCATTAATGAAATTGTAAAAGGCAAAATGATAAAACGTTGATTCCTCCGTAGTCCTTATCCAACAACAACATCACGATTGAAAAATTATACAGGCAATACCCACGAAATTATTTTGGAATTTCTTATCAATAATAAATATGGAGATACCAGTCCGGGGAATGTTTGGTAAACGGGGATCAATTGTATTAATCCTCTATGTGTGGTTTGCTTAGGTCTTTTGCTATTGAAAGTATTTTTTTTCCCTTAAAAGTAATTTGTGCAAGCATCTCATTTGCATCTGGTACTTCAATTTTTTTACCGTTAATAACCACTGCACCACCTTTGTATTCAATCCTGATGCTACCTTTGCCGGAAACAAAAGGCTTTGGTACATTTGTTTTAGCAGGATTATTATTGTTATAAATTATCCGGTAAGAGCGGGGAGAAACTTCCGGTGTAACAGGAACAGGTTTTTCATCATGCCCATTTGAAGTACTAATAATTTTTGAAAAAAAACTTTTTGTTCTATTCTCATTATTGAAATTTCCTGATTCGTAAGTGTATGCATAAGAGGGGGCATTATCCTGATCATCTCTATCTTCATCACTTTTTGATTTACTGTTCTTTCCGGTTGATCTTGTTGTTTCTTTTATTTTTTTAATATCTTCATCAGATCCATCAACAATATAAAATGATTCATTATTTGGGATTGATGCTACTCTTGATAACCGGTTTCTCAGGATATCTTTTACATTCCTATCCCCGGCTTTTTGTAGTTCAGCCTTTATCAGTTTTTCATCTTTCAGATGTTGAGGAAGGTGCATCAAAGATTGTAATTGTTTTGAATTCATTATTTTCTTTACTGCATTCTGCATTTCATCGCAATCAAAAGAAAATGAAAATTTGGTTTTATCCCATTCTTCCTGTAATTTCTGAAAGTCTATACCATAGGCATTCTGCTGGCTAAACGTTGCATTGGCAAATGCAGATTTAAAAGGAAGCATTTCCATTCCGTTATCAAATAAAGATGGAGTAGAAATTGCGTTCCTTATCGTCAAAAATTTATTTGTATTAAATCTTACAATTTTTTTACTGCTTATTTCTTTTTTGCTTTCCTGCAATATAATATTTAACCGCTTATAGTCTGCCGCTGCTATTTCTTTTAAATTCAACTCTTTTAGTTCCTTTAATTCCAGTTCTGTTTGTGTATATTCTTTTTTCACCTGCGGCTTTACAATTATCGCTTTTACTTTATTATCACTTTGCTTTACAATAAAACTTTCTAACTTCTCATCTTTATTTATTTTTCTATCATACACTTTTTCATAGCTTTTATTTGCCAGTTGCATTTTACTTTTGTTGTTCTGTGGAGATAACCATGCAACAGAACACACAACCCCGGTAATTAAAAGTAATGCCAATAATTTCTGTCCGTAATTAAAATTTGTATTGCAGTTTATCTCCATTATTCTTTTTATGCGAAGCAGCAATTGTTTTTTACCGGAGGTGGCGCCAATGGCTAATCGTAAATTTATATTTCTGAATTTCTCAAGCGATAGAAGAGCAGAGGCATAATCATAACGGTCATACTGGTACTGTATTACAAAATCATCGCAACAATTTTCTCTTTCTCTTTTAATTATCCTGGCAAGTAAAACTACAAATGGATTAAAGAATAATATGGTTTCAATAATGGATATAAAAAGATTTATCAGGTAATCGTTTCTTTTTATATGAGATAATTCGTGAAGGATAATTGCTTCCAGTTGATCTGGTGATAACCTGTTAACTGAAGCCAGCGGAATTAATATAACAGGTTTAATAAAACCAATAGTTGCGGGAACATCAATGTGGTGAGATATCCAAAGCCGTATCTTTTTTGTAATGCCCATATGCCTTGCAACCTTTTCTGTAAATAGTTTCCACTCAACATCAGGCTTTTGCAATCCGTTGAATTTTATGAAATGGGTAAAACGATAAATATTTACCAACCTTAATGAAAGAAAAATTAAAAGAAGTAAATAAGCGACAGAGAGAGATGGCAATACGCCGGTAAATTTATTTATAAGTTCGTTCCAGTTATAAGCGGCGGCAGCATTAATTTTATTTGCATGATAAAATTGAACTTCATAATTACCGGATTGGTTTTGTATCGCAAAATATTTATTAAATAATGTAATACAAAACCAAACAAATACTGAGGAAAGCAAAACAGTGCTGAGATTATTTTTAAATTTTGCCGAAGCGTTTTTGTATACTCCGTTAATAAGATGATACGCTACCCATAATACGGCTGCCTGCCATAAACTGTTTGCTATTGCCCATCCCAGCGATTGTAAGAAAGGTGAGTTTTGTAAAACAGATAAGTTCATCCCTAACTATTTTTTAAGGTTGTCAAGATATTTTTGAATTTCCTCTAATTCATCTTTTGATGCTTTCTGATTACCAAGCGCCTGCAAAACTAATTGCGTGGATGAGCCTGCAAATAATGTATTGATCATCTTATCCAAAAATTGTTTTTGTGTTTTTAGCCTTGTAACAGCCGGCTGATAAATATGCGTTTTATTACTGTCATCTCTTGTTACCAAACCTTTCTCAAACATTATTTGTAATAATTTAAGGGTAGTTGTGTAACCTGAATCTTTATTCTTTGAAAGTTCTTCATGAACTTCACGTACGGTGGCGTTTTCTTTATCCCAAAGTATTTTAAGAATTTCCAGTTCGCTTTCTGTTGGCTTCAATTTTTTTATTGTCATTGCTTACGATTTTGTTCGTAATGCTAAATTACGATTAAGTTCGTAACCACAAAATAAAATTTTTTTAAATAATCCTTGTACCATTCATAAAAAAACCTCAGGGGTTAGCTGAGGTTTTAAATTAAATCAATATTTAAAAATCATTTCACCTTGTGCTCTTTGATAATAATATCAGCCTTCCCTTCAAAATACTTTTTGTATTTATTATTAACTGCATCCGGTTGTTCAACACCATTAATAAATAAACGTCCGCTTCTGATCTCTACTGTATAATCTCCGGAAATCAAGCCATCACTTTTCAATCCGGTAAGAAGCGCCTTTACATCTGCATTATTCATTGCTTCAAATACAGTAGTGTTAGTATTATTAACAGGAACAGTATCCGTTCTTTCTTTTTTTATTTGTCTTGCATTATCATTTAACAGGATCAGATTCTCCATTTTATGTTGCCTGTTTACTAAAATTTTATCATGATGAACTTTAGCAAGGGTAGGGGCAATAACCAATGAAACAATGCTCATCAATTTTATAAGAATATTCATGGAGGGGCCTGATGTATCTTTAAACGGATCACCAACAGTGTCGCCTGTTACAGAAGCTTTGTGATAATCAGAACCTTTGTAATAAGTTTCTCCATTTATAACAGCGCCTTTTTCAAAAGATTTTTTTGCATTATCCCATGCACCACCTGCATTGTTTTGAAACATTCCCATTAAAACACCACAAACAGTTGCCCCTGCTAAAAATCCACCCAGCACTTCGGGGCCAAAAATAAAACCGATTATCAGTGGTGAACCCAATGCAATAGCGCCGGGCAACATCATCTTTTTTAAAGAAGCATTGGTTGAGATGGCAACACATTTATCATATTCAGGTTTACCGGTTCCTTCCATTATTCCCGGAATAGTTCTGAACTGCCTGCGCACTTCTTCTACCATTGCCATTGCGGCTTCACCTACAGCACGTATAGCTAATGATGAAAAAATAAATGGTATCATACCGCCAACAAATAAACCGGCTAAAACATCCGCCCTGTAGATATCAATACCGTCAATACCGGCAATTCCAACAAAGGCTGCAAACAATGCAAGCGCAGTTAAGGCAGCAGAAGCAATGGCAAAACCTTTGCCTGTTGCTGCTGTTGTATTTCCTACAGCATCCAGAATATCAGTTTTTTCACGCACATCTTTTGGCAATTCACTCATCTCTGCAATACCACCAGCATTATCAGCAATAGGCCCAAATGCATCAATAGCTAATTGCATTGCAGTAGTTGCCATCATACCTGCAGCTGCAATACCAACACCATACAATCCTGCACATGCATAAGAGCCATAAATACCGGCAGCCAAAACCAATATTGGAAATAAAGTGCTTTCCATACCTATTGCCAATCCTCCAATAATATTTGTTGCATGACCTGTTGAGGATTGACGAACAATACTCATTACAGGACGTTTACCCATTGCTGTATAATATTCTGTAATAAGACTCATCAATGTACCAACAGTAAGGCCTACAGCTATTGCACCAAACACACCGTTCTTTGTAAAGTGAAAATTTCTTAACACCATATCGGTATCAGGCAATAGCCACATTACAAGAAAATAAGAAGCGATTGCTGTTATAAGTATTGAGCCCCAGTTACCCATGTTCAAAGCTTTTTGAACAGTAGTAGTATTAAGCGGTGAGTTTTCAGAGATCTTTACAAACAAGGTTCCTACGATAGAAAATAAAATTCCCATTGCTGCGATAAGCATTGGTAATAGGATAGGAGCCATGCCGCCAAACCTGTCACTTGAAAAAGTTTCTCTTCCTAAAACCATTGTTGCCAAAACGGTAGCAACATAACTTCCAAAAAGATCAGCGCCCATACCGGCAACATCACCTACATTATCACCTACGTTATCCGCAATAGTTGCAGGGTTACGTGGATCATCTTCAGGAATACCCGCTTCTACTTTACCAACAAGGTCTGCGCCTACGTCGGCTGCCTTTGTATAAATACCACCACCCACTCTTGCGAACAACGCAATGCTTTCGGCACCTAAACTAAAGCCGGTAAGTACTTCTATTGCTTTTTCCAAAGCCAATTTATATTCTGCCGTTCCTGATGTATAGCCCGATACAAAAGACATGTAAAGAATAATGAATAAACTTCCAAGGCCTAGTACGGCTAAACCTGCAACACCCAGCCCCATTACACTTCCGCCGGTAAACGAAACATTTAATGCTTTAGCTAAACTTGTACGTGCCGCCTGTGCTGTGCGCACATTTGCTTTTGTAGCAGCCCGCATTCCAATATAACCCGCCAATGCACTAAAAAATGCACCAACAATAAATGCCAATGCAATGCTCCAATGGCTGTTGGTATTTGAATATCCCATGACTGCCAACAACACAGCGCCTATCACAACAAAATAAGAAAGTATTTTCCATTCAGCTTTTAAAAAAGCCATTGCACCTTCTGCAATGTAAGTGCTTATTTCCTGCATTCGGGGTGTTCCGGCATCCTGCTTTGCTACCCAGGAATATTTTATAAACGTGTATAACAATCCAACAATACCCATTGCCGGAATTACATAGATCAATTTATCCATACGGTTATTACTTAATTTTTTGGGTGGCAAAAATAGGGTAAATACAGCTAAAAAGGTGAATTGATTTTGATTGATAGAGTAAAACCTGATCGGGCAATCGTATTATGAAAACATCAATTCCTTTTTCTTTGTTTACCCGAAGCATTCAACAAATACTTTTCAAAAAAATTCTCACTGTTCAGCACTTCAATCCTTGAAAAATAAAAATCATCAACATCTTCAGTAATAATACAATCACAATTATTTTCAACAGCTGAATAATATTCAAGGCCGTCTTCAAAATCATTTATTGCAGGATTATGGAGAGATTGCACTACGGTGCTTTTGTTTGCCGAAGCAATATTTAAATGATCACACAAAATTTGTATCCTTTTTTTAGCCGAAGCGCTCTTATATTTTTTTTCGGCAAAGTAAAATGCAATGGCTAAACACACAGGCGAAGTAAATAAGGTGAATTTGCTTTTATCTGCGAGACTAATTATCCTGGAAGTAACAGTGAATAACGGGTATTCTTTATTTAAAACAGATACCAAAATATTTGCATCAAGAAAAATTCTCATTTTTTTGAATTGAAGTATTCAGCTTTAGCAGCCTTTCTTGTTCTTGATGCCTTTGTTTGATAAACAGCTTCACCTTCAGCAACCTGCTTTACCCAATCTGAAATAGGAAAATCTTCTAAAGAATTATAATTGTTTGCGGTAACTTTTTTTAACAAAAATTCTATCAGGCGGGAAAGACTGATATTATTGTTTTCAGCATATTTTTTTGCTTTGGAAATAATGCTTTCATCAAAGCTTAAAGTTATCTTGTTATCCATAACCTATAATTTAAAAAATCAAAGATAATACTTTTATACTACAACAAAAATATTTTTATACGTATAAATGAATAAGGCGATTTTATTTATAAAGCTTGCCCGTAGTTTTTTCAACAAAGCTATCCGGAAGAAGCCAGGCCATAAATGCGCCAAGCTTATTTGTGAAGCCTGCTATCACTTCTGCACGTTTTTTAAACATCGCTCTTATACCAATAGCCGCTACTTTTTGCGGAGACATATTAAATTTATCAGCCATCTTTAATACTTTATCACCAACGTTTGCATTTTTAGCCCAATCTGTATCAGTGGGGCCGGGGGATAAACAGGTGACTGAAATATTTGTATCGGAAAGTTCATGTTTTAAGGCTCTTGAAAATCTAAGAATATAGGCTTTTGATGCGGAATATACATTTAGCATTGGCACTGCCTGGTATGCTGATGTACTGCAAATGTTTAAAATATACGACTGCGTTTGTTGCTTTAACAACGGAATAAAAAGCCTGCAAAGTTGTGTAGGAACAAGTATGTTTAATTGAAGCAAATCCATTGTTTCACTTAACAATATTTTTTCAAAAAATCCACTCAATCCAAAACCTGCGTTATTTACCAGAACAGAAACAGGAAAATTATTTTCAGCACACCAATTAAATAATTTTTGTGAAGCATTTAATTCAGAAAGGTCAAGTGGAAGAAAATGTACTGTAACCGAATATTGTTTTTTTATTTCTTCAGCAGCCAGTTGCAAAAGATCAGCAGATCTTGCCGTAAGCAAAAGATCATATTTGTGGTTGGCTAACTCAAAAGCGATTGCTTTACCAATACCTTTACTCGCACCGGTTATCAGCGCATACGGCATATTGTGTAATTAAGAAAACTTCTTTAAGAATTTTTTGCGTAAGATGTGATGATAAAACGGCGTTTTGCTGTCAACATTTTTTGGCTTATACTTTCCTGTAACTAAAGGGATGTACATAACACGCCGCCTGCTTTCGGCACCCAACTTATTAGATTGTTGTACACGATGCCAAATACTGCCATGATGAACTGTAAGGTCGCCTGCTTCAATATCAAATCCCAATTCATCAGGATCAGGATTATTATCAAGAAAATATTTTTTACCAAAGAGTAAACGAAAAACACCTTGCTTATGGGTTCCGGCTAATACCCGCAATCCGCCATTGGTATAAGGACAATCATCCAGATGTAAACCCACATTTAACATGGGCATAATTTTATGGCCATAAAAAAGATCACGGGGGCTATCAGTATGCCAACCCATTTTTGTAAACCCGCTTTTGGGTGTTTGTAAATAATGATTTAATACAAGCCCGTCTTTTTCATCTTCTGCAATACGTCCTTCGTATGGATATAACAATTTGGTAAGAGAAACTAATCTTTCATCCTGCAAAAATTGATGTAACACATCGCTATGCTGGGATAAAAATGCAAATCGGTTAATCATTTTTTCACCCTTCTCATTTTCTCCAAACTTAAGCGGCACACCATTTACTTTTTCTATCCCCTCACTAAGCCATCTCTTTTCAATAGCTTCAGCTTCTTTTATATAGGTTTCAATAGTTGATTTTGAAACAAAATTCCTGAAGCGGATAAATCCATGTTCATTAAAGAACTGAACATGCTCAGCAGAAAGTTTATCATTTAAATAATAATCGGGAAGCGAATAATTTCCTTTAAGAATAGTAGAACTCAAAGCAATTTTTTTTTTGATAATGATAAAATTAAGTAAAAAATATTTAGGCACTCAAAAAAAGTAATTCACAAATAAAATAATAACTATTTACATAACCATATATTTTGCACTTCTATAACATATATAAGTAAAATGGAAAGCAAATAAAACATCTAAAGAATAGTGAATATGCCCTGAATTAAAACCAATATACCACATATAAGCATGCAAATAATTTATAACGAAAGATATTCTATTGTTATGATAATTGCCAATTGAGATCAGCAGTTTTAAAATAACTATAAAACTTACTCATACCCGATTACCTGTTTAAATGCGTTGCCCAAATTATCAATTATATCGCCTGCGATCAAAGCATTCTGCGAAAGTTTATCAGCAGCAATATCTCCTGCAAGCCCGTGCAGGTAAACGCCCAATAAACATGTTTCCAATGAAGAATAGTGCTGGGCTAATAATCCTGTAAGAATTCCTGTCAGCACATCTCCACTGCCCCCGGTTGCCATGCCTGCATTTCCGGTGGAATTAAACCATGCTTTTTTATCAGGTGTAGTAATTAAAGTATGATGACCTTTTACTACTATGAAGATTTTATGTTGATGGGATATTTGCAAAGCAAGCTCTGTACGTTCAATATCTGTTTCCGTTTTTCCAAATAATCTTTCAAATTCTTTTGGGTGAGGAGTAAGGATAGTTTCCGGAGTAATACTGTTCAGCAATTTTTTATTTTCAGAAAGAATATTTAAAGCATCTGCATCTATTACAACTGGCTTTTTATATTCTGAAAATATTTTTTGCAAAAGCCTGCTATGAGATTTATAAATACCGATACCGGGACCAATTCCCACAACATCAAATTGGTTTAGGTCATCAACTTTACTGATTTTTTTTTTGCCACATACTTTAACCATTGCCTCAGGTATTGAAGTTTGCATAACATCGTAGCCAATCTCCGGAATAAAGCAGGTTAATTTTCCGGCACCCGTTCTTAAGCATGCTGTGGCTGAGAGTACGGCTGCTCCCATCATTCCATAGCTACCCGCAACAAGGCATGCATGCCCATAATTGCCTTTATGCGTAAACGGGTCTCTTGGTTTTAAAATTTTATTGATAAGAGAACCATCAATTAAATTGCCTGGCGTATTTGAGTTCATATACTTATTTGCAACCACAATTGGTTGATTATTCAAAAAGCTCCAACTTGTTTTTGGGCCTTCGTTTTTCTAACCAACTAAATTTTTTAAGATATTTTTTGTCCTGTGGTATTTGGCGCATTGGATATAATTTGCCATGTACATCATTAACAAACTTTACTTTATCTAATTGCTGTTTTATAAAAAACATATCAATTACCGAACCGTCGGCATAATTCATCCCGGTAAAGGCACTGTCCTTATCCTGCACAAAATAAATACTTTCTGCCGGTGAGCCTTTAGCTCTCATATAATCAACAACACCATTTTTAAAATACCCATTAATTGTTTTGCCGGCAACCTGGTTGTAAAATCCGGTATTTATTTTATTGATCATTATTCCGTTTTCAAAAACATATATCCTTTCTGCTTTTTTATTTTTAGTGTATAAAAAAATAGTATCCCCGGTAACCTGGTTTTTACCACTCCATATAACAGGATCATTAAAAAGGCGGAAGACTGAATCTGCACTGGAATAAAATAAACTGTCGCTTACCGCCTGCAAAGAATCATTAAATATTTTTACATGATGATAGGCAAGAAAATATCGTATAGAAGTATCAGCCTTATCCCGATAGCTATCGGGATTACTAATTTTGGTTTTGCTGATCATCTGCAGGTTTAAAGGTTTATTTTTTGTAATAACATTTTTTGCAGAATCGTTTTTTGCAATAACGTTTTTAGTTGAATCGTTTTTTACAATTACGCTTTTTGTTGAATCAGTTCTTAAAATAATACTTTTTATTGAATCAATCGTAGCAGGTATCTGAGCTACAGGCTTCGCCGAATCTTTCCCGGTTATATCATCCCTGTAAATTTTTTTTGTAAACCCTGAAAATAAAGTATCACCGGCAATGTAAGTTGTGTCTTTATCCTGCCAAATTATTAATACAGGTTTTTTAGTGGCAAGAAAAGAATTATTTTTTTTGTCGAGAAAGATTTGATTGCCTGTAATAATTAACCTGCTGGCAGAATCCCTGATAATTGCATTGCCCTCTAATTGCGCCTGGCCTAACTTGTCATCAAATGCAATGTGATCTGCCTGGTAAATTCGTCCACTGCTGTCTTTTACCAGGGAGCGGTTGCCAAAAAAAGCATCGCCGTTTTTCAGATCATAAGTTCCCTGCGTGGTAAATATATTGGCATCCTTATTATGTATGTCTGTAGGGCCGATGAAGGTTAACTTTTGTGTTTGTGTGTTGTATAAAAGTGAATCTGCTTTTATTTTTGTTTTTGGATCAACGACATCTACCTTATTAACAAAATAAACATCTTTGGTATCTTCATAATAAACTCCCTGGGTACTTGTAATTGTTGTTTTGTTATTTACAACCTTGCCACCGTTATTATATTTTCCTATTGCTGTGGTTAAATTATATTCCAGTTCCTGCGTTGTAAGGGTTGATTTTTTGTCAGTAAGTGTTACATTTTTTTTTAAGTAAGCAATTCTTTCATTACCTAAATATTTTATGTATTGTGATGTGGTAAAAAGGCTGTCGCCCTGGTTTATATGAACATTACCAAAAGCTTCCATTGTATTGAACCTTCGGTTAATAACCGCACTGTCGCAGGTAAATTTTGTTGTGCCTTCATGCAGAATAACATTGCCTACTATGGTTTGTATTTTGGTAAGAGAATCAAATGTTTTTTCAGTAAGTGTTTTTCCATTGATGATCTCAATTGTCCTTAATGTATCTGAGGTTGGTGTTGGCGATACCTGCGAATAAATTATACCCGTATTAAAAATTAAACTCATGAATCCAAAAAACCGGAATGCCTTCCTCATTTTATTTTTGGTGGAAGTTTGAGTGTGTCATCAATTAGCGGTGCTGTAATATATTCTCCTTTATCTTTTTTACTAAAGACAGATATAGTTAAATATCTTTTTGGATGAACCCGGATATCATCTAACAAAATATTTATTTTATTGCTTGTTGCAGCAAGGTTATCATACAGTTTGGTATCATTTAATAATAAACCGATTGAGCCGCTGTTGCTGTTTATTTTTGCAATGCCGGCCTTTAATTGATTGGCAGCACTGTCTAATGTATTCAATGTTTTTTGCAGATTAATATTTGCAATGCTTGTACTTGCTTTTTCAGCATTGCTCAAAATATTATTAAGCTTGCCATTATTACCATTTAGGTTATTGGTAAAAGCATTTACGTTTTCAAGAGATTTTGCCAAAGCTCCTGATTGCACATTTAAAAGAGTTTGTAACGAAGCTGCAGAAAGCGTAAATGAACCGGTAACCTTATTTAAATTTTCTATTATTCCTCTTATATTATTTTTTGTTGTGGGATCAAATACACCCGTTACAATATGCAAAACAGAATCGAGTGATTTAACGGCATTTCTAACTTCATACAAAACAGGGTTTATCATTTTTAATGCTTCGTCAAAAGCGCCGCCACTAAGCGTGGTTAATAAAGTATCTCCCGATTTTAAATACGTGGCTGAATTACCTAATTTTATTTCTAAAGAAACACTGCCTAACAAACTGGGATTAATTACAGCCAATGAATTATTGGGTATTAAAATGTCTTTTGTAAGCTCAACAGTTACAACAATTCTTTTTAGCATCTTACCGCCATCAAGATTAGCGATATGGCCTATCTGAAGCCCGTTAATTACCACCGGGTTTGAATTTCCTAACCCCTGAATATCTTCAAAAACAGCATAGACATATTTTTCTTTTTTAAAGATACTTTTTCCTTTTAAAAAATTGAATCCGAATATCAGCGCTACAATACCTACAACAGCAAGGATACCTATTTTTGTTTCGTTATTAATTTTCATAATGATTTTTTTTGTTGATCTGCTTATTTTTTGTTGGATCAACACCTATTTTACTATATACGAAATTAGTAAAAGTTTAATTGGTAAATGTTACAGTAAAATTTTTATTGGAGGAAGAACAGCATATCATTAATAATTATTGGAGGAATTATTTCCCGCTTGTGGTAAAATTTTAGGATTCTCCACCTGGTCTTTATATTTTATTATCGCTTTTGCAATAGCCACTGCAATTTCCTGTTGTCCTTTTTCGCTATTTAAATAACGTTCATCATCCGGTGTTGTAATAAATCCCGTTTCTATTAAAACAGCGGGCATTTGTGTTGCCTGTAAAACCCAAATCCCTTTGTCTCTTTGCCAAACACCAAGATTTTCTCTTGCTGTATTTGCAATTTCATCCTGTATCAGTGAGCCAAGTTTATAACTCTTTTTAAAATAATTTTGGGTGTACAAAAGTGCATTGGCCTTCCATTCGGGGCTATTATAATTAATATTTAAAGAGCTGTCGTTATCCTCAGTATCAAAAAAAATATCACTGTTTTCCATTGCCTTTATCTTATCCCCTGTTTTGCGGGCAGCAAAAATTAACGTACTCGTTCCTTTCCGGGTGGTTGATATTTTAAAATATTGCCTTACAGCAACTTCTCTTTGATGCGGCGTTACGATTTTTTTCTTCCTTTTTCCTTTACCAACATACCGGGTAGTAGTATAGGTTTGCGTTCGGTAGCCAATAATTCTCGAGCCGGTTTTTAACTGCAACGCATCAGCGTGAATGCAAACAAAGAGGTCACCGTGATTTTCATTAGCAATACGTGCTTTTTCTTTTACCGGTTGTGTAATATCAGAAGTTCTGGTAGGAACTATTTTTGTGTCGGGCAATTGTTTTTTTAATTCTGCAACTAATTTATTTGCTATTGCTAACGTGATATTCTTTTCATAAGAACCCATACTGCCTTCATTTTCGGCTCTTGCACCGGCATCTGATCCACCATGTCCTGCATCAACAATAATTGTCCTGATTTTTTTAGGAACCTGTGCCGAAATATTTAAACAGAAAAATAACAAACCAAAAGCAGCGAATAAACTAATACAACACTCTTTTATTTTCATCATTGGATATTAATCTTTTTTTTATAAGCGTTAGTAATTCTAAAGTTCAACCTTCACAGTATATTAATGCTATTATAACTATTTTTGTTAACTACCGGTATGAACAATGCAAACAAAGTTAGCTTAAAATATAAATTAGCATCTGTTGTTGCGTTTGTGTTTACATTATTATTAACGGTTCAAAGTAAGAATACGCTTTTTCTGCCGGATTCATTTCACAAAAATTTAACTGCCCTTCAGGATACAATAAAACCCGGAAAAAGATTTATCCTCCCTTCTATCTCTCCAAAAATAAATACAGATACATTTCCAGCAAGAAATAAAAATGGAGTAATTGATACATCCATCGTAATAAAAAAAGATACGATTGATTTTAAAATTTCTAAAGATTCGTTAGATGCTGTAGTGGAGTACAACGCAGAGGATTCAATGATATTAGATGTGCCTACAAAAAAAATTACTTTGTATGGAAAAAAAACAACTACACAATACAAGGATAATAATTTAAGCGCTCCCATTATTGAATTTGACCAGGCTACCGGAAACATTACTGCATCAATAAAAAGAGACAGCAGTGGTAAAGTAATTGCATTGCCAACATTTAACCAGGCAGACTTTAAATCGCAAAGCGATTCTATCAGGTTTAATATGAAGACAGGAAAGGGAGTTACAAAAAGCACTTACACACAGCAGGGCGAAATGTATGTGTATGGAGAAACAATGAAAAAATTTAACAACGATATTTTTTATGCAAAACGTGTAAGGATCACTACCTGCGATCTTGATACACCTCACTTTGCTTTTGTAAGTAACAGGGCAAAATTTATCAGTAAAAAACTTGCTATCACCGGCCCGGTACATCCTGAGTTTGAAGGAATACCAATACCAATATATCTGCCTTTTGGAATTTATCCTTTAAGCCAGGGAAGGCATTCAGGTTTTCTTGCACCGCAGTTTACATCAAATCAGCAATTGGGTTTGGGTTTGGAAGGATTAGGATATTACAAAGTGCTCAGCGATTATTGGGATGTAATTGTAAGAGGAAATCTTTATTCGTATGGCGGATGGACACTGAATATAAATCCTAGGTATACAAAAAAATACCGCTATAATGGCAATCTTTCATTCAGCGTTCAGGACTTTAAACAAAACTTTAAAGGCGATCCCGATTATTCAAAAAACAGGAGCTATAATCTTCAATGGAGTCATTCAGTAGATGGCAAAGCCAGGCCCGGCGTAAATTTTAGCGCAAATGTAAATGCCGGCAGTAGCAGTTATAACAGATACGTTCCGGATAATCCATATAAAAATTTCAGCAACCAGCTTAACTCTTCTATCGTGTATTCCAAAACCGGTACGCTTGAAGGTTTAGGCGAAGGATGGAAAGACAAACCTTACAATTTTACTATATCAGCAAACCATAATCAGAACACAAATCAAAAACTTATCAATATTAATTTGCCTGATGTGGCTTTTAATTTAAGCACGCTATATCCCTTTAGAAAAAAAGATGCTGTGGGTACGCCAAAGTGGTACGAGAACCTGGGCATTGGGTACAACGGAAATGCAAAAAGCCTTTTTTCTTTTTATGACACTACTACAAATATTTTTAGGCACATACTCGATACTTTTCAATGGGGAGCACATCACTCAATCCCAATATCACTTTCATTACCGCCTGTTGGCGCCCTTCAATTTTCCCCCTCTGTAAGCTATGATGAAACATGGTATCAAAGAAAATTTATCAGGAGCTGGAACCCCGGAAATAAAAAAGTAGATACAACCATTACAAAAGGATTTTATGCAGCAAGGCAAATGAGTTTTGGTATAGGGGTATCCACCAGGATATTTGGTTTGTATACTTCTAAAAATAAAAATGCTAAAATTCAGGCAATACGCCATGAGATAACACCTTCTTTAAGTTTTAATTACAATCCTGATTTTAATGGTAAGAATTATTATTACACACAGGTAGATACTTTTAAAAACAAAGCGCAGTTCTCGGTTTTTGAAGGGAATGTTTTTAGCGCTTACGGTCCGGGAAAATTTGGAGGTATTGGTTTTGGAATTGATAATAACCTGCAGATGAAAGTGCGTAATAAAAAAGATACGGGAGAAAATGCTGTAAAAAAAGTATCGCTGCTTGACGGGCTTAGTATAAATGGAAATTATAATCTTGTTGCCGATTCGTTTGCATTAAGCAATTTTAATGTAAATGCACACAGCTCGTTATTTAATAACAAAGTGAGTTTAACTGCAGGCGCACAAATAGACCCGTATGATGCAGATGCATCAGGCAGAAGACTAAAAACTTTACTTTGGAAGAGGAAGCCTTTATCTTTTGGCAGGTTGATTAATGGAAATATTTCTTTATCAAGCCAGTTTCATGGTGGAGATAAAACTAAAAAAACTTCAACCAAGCCCGAGCTTCGCTCTAATGATTATCCCAGGGGATACTCAGGTGATGAATATCAAAATGAATTATCATACATAAGAAATAACCCCGGCGAATTTGCTGATTTTAATATTCCATGGTCAGTTAACCTATCTTATTCTCTAAGGTTTGATAAAGTATTTAAACAGGACTACAGTGGTTTTAAAACTGAGTTTAACCAGGATGTTACATTTGGAGGTACGCTAAATCTTACTCCAAAATGGCAAATGGGTATAAACGGCTTTTATAATATTACCCAACATCAATTGGGTACCATCGCAGTTTCTATATCAAGAGAAATGCATTGCTGGCAAATGTCTATCAACTTATCTCCTGTAGGAAGGTACCGGTTTTACAGTATCAACATAAGTCCTAAATCGGGTTTACTAAGAGATCTGCGAATTAACCGAACAAGATCTTTTTATAGTAATTGATGTGTAACATAATAATCACTCATTAATTGATGCAGATGCAGTTTTATTTTTTCATAATTATCAGTTGAAGAAATAGGCACAGCCGGCAAAAAATGTATTTGAAACTTTGTTGGCCAAAAGAAAAATACTTTGCCCGGAGGCAATGCTTTTTTTGTATTAAAAATAATTGCAGGTAAAATAGACTTTCCGGTTTCTACAGCTAATTTAAAAGCACCATCATGAAATTCTTTCAAAGGCATTTCCGTTTTGTTTCTTGTTCCTTCTGGATAAATACACATGTGAATGCCCATTGCCAAAACCTCTTTCATTTTCTTAAAACTAATACTCCTGCTTTCTTTATTTTTTCTGTCAACAAGAATAGAACCTCTTTTATAGATGAGGCCGAATAAAGGAATACGTGATATTTCTATTTTTGCAATTGTTTTATTTGCGCCGGGAATGAAAGGCGTTGCCAGCGGTACATCCATTAAAGAATTGTGATTGCAGATAACTATATAATTTGTTCCCTTCTTAAAATTTTCTTTTCCTTTTATTTTTAACCTGCATCCAACAAGCAGAAAAAATATATTCATCCACACTTTTGAAATATTGCGAAAGGCAGCGGTACGCTTTGGTTCTTTTATTAAACCAATTGCCCACATAATAAGTACAACAGGCAGCATGGTAATTATAAAAACAACCATTGCCCAAAAGGCGAATATTCTTGCTAAAATTTCTTTTATAATTCTCATGCTAATAATTAGTACAATTCGTGTTTTATAATTCGTGTTATACCTTAATTCAATTTCCAATCTATAGGTTGCAATCCTTCCTGCATTAAAAATTCATTCGCTTTAGAAAAATGTTTACATCCAAAAAAACCTTTATCAGCGCTGAAAGGAGAGGGGTGTGCTGCTTTTAAAACATGATGTTTTGTTTCATCAATCAATGGCTGCTTGTCCTGTGCAAACTTTCCCCATAATAAAAACACAACGCCTTTTTTTTCTGCAGATATTTTTTTTATTATAGCATCAGTAAATTCTATCCATCCTATTTTGCTATGGCTGCCAGGCTCATTTTTTCTTACAGTTAATGAGGCATTTAATAAAAGTACCCCCTGCATTGCCCACTTTTCAAGATTACCATCAACTGATATTTTAATACCAAGATCGCTTTGCAATTCTTTAAAAATATTTATTAATGATGGTGGCTTTGTAATTCCCTTCGGAACAGAAAAACTTAAGCCATGGGCCTGCCCGGGATTGTGATAAGGATCCTGCCCAAGCAATACAACTTTTACTTTATCAAAAGGCGTTTTATCAAATGCATTAAATAGTAAGGAGCCGGGAGGATAAATAATTTTGCCTGTAGCTTTTTCTGTTTTAATAAAAGTCACTATCTGCAGAAAATAATCTTTTGTAAACTCATCTTTAAGCACCGCTTTCCAGCTCTCTTCTATTTTTACATCCATCGTTACATTTTTATAAAAATACAAAAGCTCTGTAATAAGGAGCCTTTGAAATTAGTAAACAGCATTATACAATTCCCAAAACACGGTATTTGCAAATTCAGCTTTTTGAGTTGTAAAGTAATGGGATGAAATGTTTGTATTTTTCTGCGACACTTTTCATTAAGTATGCTCTACTATTTCTACAACGTTTTCGCAAATAAAATTACTAAAAAAACTATTTTGATTGTTTAAGCCATGTACCTTGCTCTCCTAAAAAATATGCGGTATGAAAAAAAATAAAATTTTAATTATCCATTTACTACGGATAAAATGCTTTGCTCTCCTGTTTATTATTTTAAACAGCGGTGCATTTGCCCAAAACAAAACAGTAAACGGTTCAACGAACCTGGTGCTGGATTATTTTGAATTAAATCAAAATAAAGTTTATGGCAACTAATTTATTTTCCTTATATGAAAAGGTGATAGTAGTAACCGGCGGAACAGGTGTACTGGGCAGTTCATTTGTTAATGCTATAGTTGAAGCCGGTGGTACGGTTGTAATATCCGGCATTGATGAACAAGCCTGCGTTAGCAGGGCAAATGAAGTTAACGCTAATGGTGGTAAAGCTCTTGGTATTTATGCCAATGTGTTGGAAGAAGAAAAACTTGTTGTTGCCAGAGAAAAAATACTGGATGCCTTTGGAAAAATTGATGGCCTGGTAAATGCAGCAGGTGGTAATGTACCCGAAGCTGTGGTAGAAAATGAGGCAGATATTTTTTCCATGAATATAGACGGTATGAAAAAAGCATTGGTGCTTAACCTTTGGGGAACAATTATTCCATCACAAATATTTGGCGCTGCTATGGCAAAAAATGGTAAAGGAAGTATTGTAAATATTTCTTCTGTAAGCCCCAAAAATGCTTTGACAAAAGTATTAGGCTACAGTATGGGAAAAGCAGCCATTGATATTTATACAAAATGGTTTGCTGTTGAAGTTGCCAACAGGTATGGCGATAAAATAAGGGTGAATGCCATTACCCCCGGATTCTTTTTAACTGAACAAAACAGAACTCTGCTTACAAACAGCGATGGATCATATAAAGAAAGGGCACATGCCATTATTCAGCATACTCCCTTTAAAAAATTTGGCCAGCCAGATGATTTGAAAGGGGCATTAATTTATTTATTAAGTGATGCTTCTTCATTTGTTACCGGTTCAGAAATTTTTGTAGATGGTGGGTTCACAAAATTCAGCGGTGTTTAAAATTTAATAACATGAACAATTCATTTCCTTCCTACAAAAATACAGGTTACCGGATGGAACAAACTATGCGTTGGTATGGACCAAATGATCCAGTGAGTTTACAGGATATTAAACAGGCCGGTTGTACCGGTGTTGTAACTGCATTGCATCATATTCCTAATGGTGAAGTATGGACTGTAGAAGAAATTACAAAACGCAAAAAAGAAATTGAAGCTGCAGGTTTACAGTGGAGTGTAGTGGAAAGCGTTCCGGTGCAGGAAGCTATTAAAACACAAACAACTTCATTTGAAAATTATATTGAAAATTATAAACAATCTATTCGCAATCTGGCAAATTGTAATGTAAAAATTGTTACTTACAATTTTATGCCTGTACTTGACTGGACGAGAACAGACTTAGCTTATACCGTGGAAGATGGCAGCAAAGCATTACGGTTTGAGAAAGCTGCGTTTGTTGCTTTTGATGTATTTATTTTAAAAAGGGAAAACGCCTCAACCGATTATACCAAAGAAGAATTAGTTAGGGCAGAAAAAAAGTTTGCATCAATGAGTGATGCTGATAAAATGCAATTGCAAAAAAATATTATTGCAGGCCTGCCTGGCAGTGAAGAAAGTTTTACACTGCAGCAATTTCAAAAAGCATTGGATGCCTATGAAAATATTGATGCAGCTAAATTAAGAGAGAATCTTATTTATTTTTTAAAACAAATTATTCCGGTTGCTGATGAGTGTGGTGTAAAAATGGTAATACATCCTGATGACCCACCCTATGCAATTTTGGGTTTACCAAGAGTGGTGAGCACTGCATCAGATTTTGAAGCACTGACTGCAGCAGTTCCATCATTAAACAACGGCCTTTGTTTTTGTACAGGTTCATTTGGTGTGAGGGATGATAATGATTTGCCAGGCATTGTAAAACAATTTGCCAACCGTATTAATTTTATTCATCTACGCAGCACAAGAAGAAATGAGTATGGAGATTTTTATGAAGACAATCATTTGGAAGGCGATGTGGATATGTATGCTGTAATTAAAGAAATTGTAAAAGCAATGCAGGCTAGAAAAGTAGCCATTGCTGTGCGGCCAGATCATGGTCATCAAATGCTTGATGATTTAAAGAAAAAAACAAATCCCGGTTATTCCGCCATTGGCCGGTTGAGAGGACTTGCTGAAATACGGGGTGTTGAATTGGGAGTGTTAAGAAGTTTACAGGAAATAAAATAGTTGTAACATGAAAGCTGTTAAAAATAGTACGTCAAATGGAATTGCAAAAACAGAAATGTTTCTGACTGAGAATTTTTTGTTGCAGTCGAAAGCTGCAAAGAATCTATATCATAATTATGCGGCATCATTGCCCATCATTGATTATCACAATCATTTGCCCCCCAATGAAATTGCAGAAAACAAAAAATTTTGTACCCTCACTGAAATATGGTTAAAGGGCGATCATTACAAGTGGAGGGCCATGCGTACATTGGGTATAAATGAAAAATTAATTACCGGCAATGCAAGCGATGAAGTGAAATTTAAAACATGGGCAGCTTGTGTACCGCAAACGGTTCGTAACCCTTTGTTTCATTGGACATACATGGAATTAAAAGATCCATTTGGTATAAACAGTTATTTAAATGCTGATACAGCCAGTGAAATTTATACCAGGTGTAATGAGTTGCTGGCCGGGGATGATTTTTCTGCAAAAGCTTTATTAAAACATTTTAATATAGAAATGGTTTGTACAACTGATGACCCCTGTGATGATTTGAGCAGTCATAAAAAAATTGCGGCAGACAATTATCAAGTAAAAGTTTTGCCAGGTTTCAGGCCTGATAAAGTATTCAATATTACAAACAGGGAAACATTTATCGTCTATTTAAAAAAATTAGAAAAGGTAAGTGGTATTGAAATAAAAAATTTCGATTCATTATTGCAGGCATTACAACAAAGGGTGAATTATTTTCATGATGCGGGGTGCCGTATTGCAGATCACGGGCTTTTGGTAATGCCATCTTCTTGCGAATTAAATATCAAATTAGAAAATGAATTTGAATTATTCCTTCAAAAAAAGGATGCAGAAGTATTTTCTAAACCCGATAATTTTATTGGAGCAGTACTAAATCAGTTGGGTAAAATGTACCATAAAAAAGGTTGGGTGCAGCAATTTCATTTAGGGCCGTTAAGAAATAATAATAGCAGGTTGTTTGCAAAACTTGGCCCCGATAGCGGATTTGATTCGATTGGTGATAAGCCACAAGCGCAACATTTATCAACTTTCTTAAATGAATTAGATAAAACAAATGAATTAACAAAAACGATTATCTACAATATTAATCCTGCGGATAACGAAGTGTTTGCTGCTATTACAGGGAACTTTAATGGTGGAACTATAAAAGGAAAAGTACAATATGGAAGTGGCTGGTGGTTTTTAGACCAGATGGATGGAATGGAAAAACAAATCAATGCATTATCATCCATTGGCATTATCAGTACATTCATTGGTATGCTTACCGATAGCAGGAGTTTTCTTTCTTTTCCACGGCATGAATATTTCAGGAGGATTTTATGCAACCTTTTTGGTGGTGAAATGGAAAAGGGTTTGTTGCCCAATGATGAAAAATGGATTGGTAAGATTATTCAGGATATCTGTTATTACAATGCAAAAGAATATTTCAATTTTAAATGATGCAAAACAAAGTGTGCTGTTTCGGGGAATTATTGTTTCGAATGTCACCGGCAAATGACAGCCTGCAAACCAACAGTATGCCGTTTTATATTGGTGGTGCAGAGTTCAATGCAACAACAGCTTTGGCTATCTGGAATATTCCTGTAAAATATGTAACAGCCATTCCGGATAACTATTTATCAAAACAGGTTGTAAAATATATTGATGAGAAAAATATTGACAGTACAGAAATTATTTTTTCAGGTAACAGGATAGGTATTTATTATTTACCGGTTGGCTCAGAGTTAAAAAATGCAGGCGTGATTTACGACAGGGCAAATTCTTCTTTTGCCGAACTAAGGCCCGGTGTAATTGACTGGAATAAAATATTGGCTGATTGCTCCTGGTTTCATTTCAGCGCCATCAGTCCGGCATTAAATGAAAATGTTGCTGCTGTTTGTAAAGAAGCGGTGGTAGCTGCTTCAGCAAAAGAAATACCTATTTCAGTTGATTTAAATTATCGTTCCAAACTCTGGCAATATGGAAAACAACCTGTTGATGTAATGCCGGATTTGGTGAAACATTGCAATGTTATTATGGGTAATGTTTGGGCTGTTGAAAGTTTGTTGAACATTCCATCTTCCATTGATAGCAGTGAAGGAAAAACACACCAGCAATTAACAGATGCTGCTGCTGAAAGTATGCTGCAGTTGCATAAACAATATCCCAAAGCAACAACTTTGGCTTACACATACCGCTTAGAAAATAATTATTGGGCCGTATTGCAGCATGGAAATGAACTGGCGGTTTCAAATAAATACAACGTAAATGATGTAGTGGATAAAGTAGGCAGCGGAGATTGCTTTATGGCTGGTTTAATTTATGGACTGTATCAAAAGCATCCCGTACAAGATATTGTTGAATATGCAACTGCTGCTGCTGTTGGAAAATTATATGAAGCCGGAGATGCAACAAAACAAAGTATTGAAAATATAAATCAAAAAATTATCAGTGAACAAAGAAAGTTTAACCATACAAAAAATTAAGAAGCAACAATTACTGCCTTTATTTTATCATGATGATATTACAGTTTGCATTGCTGTAACTAAAACATTATATGAAGCCGGCGTTCGTTGCGTTGAATTTACAAACAGGGGTAGTAAAGCATTGGAAAATTTTCAAGATTTGGTAAAGGAAAGAAATAATTCAATGCCTGAAATGCTGTTAGGTATTGGTACAATAAAAAATGGGGATGAAGCAACTATATTTATCAATGCAGGAGCCGATTTTTTGGTAAGCCCCGTTTTTGACAGCAGCGTTTGTGATGTAGCCAATTTGAATAAAATACTATGGATACCCGGTTGTATGACGGTAACCGAAATTCATACGGCACAAAAAGCAGGTTGTAATTTGATAAAACTTTTTCCGGGAAATATATTGGGGCCGGGTTTTGTAGAAGCAATTATGCCTTTGTTTAATGGATTAGATTTTATTGTAACCGGTGGTGTTGATACAACAGAAGAAAATCTTAACGCATGGTTTAAAGCTGGTGTGGCAGGTGTGGGGATGGGGAGCAAACTTATTACAAAAGATATTTTGCAGAATAAAAATTATGAAGAACTGAAAGTAAAAACAAAAAAAGTAATCGCAGCAATCAATAACGTAATAAAAGCTAAATAGAATTACTGAACTTGAACGGAGCGTCGCCACTGAAGCCAAATCAAGGTACCATTGCTGATAAACAAAGAAATTAAAACAACGATATGCAAGCTATAGGTAAATACAGGTGGACGATTTGCGGACTGGTATTTTTTGCCACCACCATAAATTATTTAGACCGGGCTGTTATCAGTTTATTAAAATCTACTTTAACCAAAGAGTTTATCTGGACAGAAACTGATTATGCAAATATTGTAGTGGTTTTTCAAATATGCTATGCGTTGGGTTTACTTGGCGCAGGAAGATTGATTGATAAACTGGGAACAAAAATTGGTTATGCAGTTGCTACTGCATTGTGGAGTGTAGCGGCAGTGGCACATGCATTGGCAACAAACACCTTTGGCTTTATGATAGCAAGAGGCGCATTGGGAATAACGGAAGCCGGCAATTTTCCTGCGGCAATAAAAACTGTGGCGGAGTGGTTTCCTAAAAAAGAAAGAGCACTGGCTACAGGTATTTTTAATTCGGGTTCAAATATTGGGGCCATTATTGCGCCGCTTACTGTTCCGTTTATTGCAAAAAATTGGGGTTGGCAATGGGCATTTATTCTTACAGGTTTAGTAGGTTTTATATGGTTGATTTTTTGGTTTCTTGTATATGAGGTTCCAAAGAAACATAAAAAATTATTACAGCCCGAGTACGATTATATACATAGGGATGCAGATGAAAAAATTGAAGAAGATACGAATGCGCCAAAATTAACCTGGGCAAAATTGTTGAGCTATAAACAAACGTGGGCTTTTGCAATTGGTAAGTTTTTAACTGATCCCGTTTGGTGGTTTTATCTTTTTTGGCTGCCCGATTTTTTAGAAAAACAATATGGTTTAGAAAAAACACAAATTGCACAACCCGTTGCATTAGCCTATACTATGGCAATCATAGGAAGCATTTTCGGGGGATGGCTGCCCATGTTCTTTATAAAAAAAGGATGGTCCGTTTTTCGTTCCCGTAAAACTTCTATGTTCATTTACGCTTTGTGTGTTCTGCCAGTTGTATCTGCACAATATTTAGGAAGCATCAATATGTGGTTGGCTGTAAGTATTATTGGTTTGGCTATGGCGGCACACCAGGCGTGGAGCGCCAACATTTATACAACAGTAAGTGATATGTTTCCTAAAACTGCCACAGCTTCTGTAACAGGTATTGGCGGCATGTTTGGCGCCATAGGTGGAATTATCATTGCAAAAAGTGCAGGAAAATTGTTTGATTATTACAAATCAAATGGTGATGCACAAACAGGTTATTTAATTATGTTTTTGATATGCAGTGTGGCGTATGTACTGGCCTGGTTGATTATGCATTTAATAGTTCCTAAATTTAAAAAAATTGATTTTTAATTTTCACAAAAAAATTTATATAATGAAAAAAATACTTATCCCACTGAGCTAATAAGTTTCTCAATAAATCTTCTGCTTTTTTGTTTTTAATAAATAACTCACGCCTTCTGGCATCTATTAGTTCAGCAAATACTTCTTTGTATTTTAATTCCCATGGTAAGCCGGTTTTGGTGAATTTTCCTTTCCCTCTATTGTGTTCTGCTATACGTCTATTTATATCGATTGTAGAACCAACATCAAATTTATTTAGCTTTTCGCTGTATAAAATATATAAGTATGCTGCCATAAAAAAAGTGAAGCAATACAACTTCACTTTGTGATCCGGATTGGATTCGAACCAATGACCCTCCCGATTAGAAATCGGGATGCTCTATCCCACTGAGCTAATAAGTTTCTCAATAAATCTTCTGCTTTTTTGTTTTTTAATAAATAACTCACGCCTCCTGGCATCTATTGATTCAGCAAATACTTCTTTGTATTTTAATTCCCATGGCATTCCCATTTTGGTAAATTTTTCTTTTCCTCTGTTATGTTCTGTTATACGTCTTTCTA
>JANXQO010000141.1 GCA_025353485.1 Chitinophagales bacterium | reverse complement strand
TGAATAAATTAAATAATTTATTAATATTTTCTAAAAGCATTAATTAGACAACTGAGGAATGATAATTTAGACAATTTCATTTTTTCACGCACAGCTTTTAGATTTTTTTTAATCAACAATGAACGCAGAATTGATCTGGATTGAGATCTGATAATTCTTTTTCGGATAAGATTTCTTTTCTGAATATTTAATGGACAACCTTTTTGGTTTAAACTTTCCACCTCTACAACTGAATATCTAAATAAAACAACACTACTATTTCTTGTTTGTTTTGATTCTTGTTCATCATGAATTCGTGACCAAATAATACCATGAGGCATTAATAATACATTTTCAGTTTTTGACAATTTATGCCATAACTCCAAATCTCCCACCATCCATTTGCCTGAAAAACCATTGTGCTTTTTAAAAATATTGGTACGGATTATACAGGATGTAGGCGCCTTATGAAAAACAGGCATAAAAAAATAATTTCTTTCGTATGCCTCTTCAGGAGTTAATAAAATTGGAAAGGGTTTAGAAGGATCTTGCTCAATTGAATCTAACCCATACCCTGCTGAAGGGAATTGTTCCATATACTTAACTATCACTTCTAATCCCCAGGGATAAATAGCATCGTCTGCGTCTATATATTTTAAATATTTCCCTTTTGCTTTAAAAGCAGCCTCATTTCTATTAGGATAATCTCCTAAATTTTTTTTATTGATATAAACAGTTACCCTTTTATCAACTGCCTCATACTTTTTTGCTATTTGTACAGTACTATCTTTTGAACAATCATCTACAATTATCAATTCAAAATTTGTATATGTTGAGGCCAAAACGCTTTCTATTGCTTCAGCAATATATTTTTCCCTGTTAAAGGAAGTCATCAATATACTAACCAAAGGAGTTTCTTCCATTACTTTATTCCTCTTATTATTTTAACTAAGATATTTGGAAACATAGCTCTGTCCAAACGTGACATTTTAATCGCGTTGTTTTTATTTTTTCTTTTAAATTTTTCATATTGCAAAAAAACTTCAAAATAATTATCAGCATTATTATCAATATTGTAATTAGCAATAGAAAAATCAAAACAGTTATGTTGCATTTGTTTTAAAAGGCCTGGGTTATTGTTAAGATTTATAATAATCTCAGCATACTGCCTGATATTATTCATTTCACAACGAAAGCCAATGTCATCTTTCACAATATCACGTATACCACCGGGTAAATCATTTGTAATTGTTATAACTCCGTTTGCCAAACATTCTAATATCGAAACCGGGGTCCCTTCAAAAGTTGTTGGAAATACAAAGATATCCTGGGTACTTAATATTTCATATACCTCAAGTGTGCTATCTGGCTCATAAAAGGATACGTTGTTGTTAGATTGCCACTGTTGTAACAAAGCTTCCTTCTTTGGCCCCTTTCCAATAATAGTCCAGTTAACTTCAATATTATTTTCTTTAAGGAGTTTGTCAATTTCATATAAAACCATTACTCCCTTTCCTTCGTCTAACCGGCCAATAAAAACAAGGTTTAAAGTAGATGTATTTTTAATTGGAAATTTATTAAGCTGCTGTATACCGTAAGGAATATAAAAACTCCGGTTAAAAAATAAATTTGGGTTAGAAGCAAAAACAGCATCACTAAAAAAAGAAGAATGAGCAATTGCTACATCAACCATATTGCCCAATTGAATTGTTTGGTTGACATAAAAATAATCGTGTATTAAATGAAAGACTGTTTTAGGATTACTAAATAATCTGGCAGCATTAATGGTTAAAAAATTGTCTGTTACAATTGCTCCCGGCTTTTCTCCTAATAATTTATTTAACCGTTTTTGTACATAATATTGATTTTCTTTATCAGAGTAATTAAAAATAATTACTTCATCAGTATTAAAATTATCAAGGAAAACTGGCCGGTTATCTTCGTGAGACTTTAAAAGAATAACTTTTGAATAAAAGTTTTTAATTAACCTGCTATGATTAATAATATTGTAGTTAAAGCTGGCAACACCTCCCATACATGCAGGTAACGTAAAAATGATCTCGTGTTTATTAATCATTCACTAAATCAGAAAACCAGTTTATATAATCAACAATAGCATCATCCAGAATTATTTTAGGGTTGAACCCAAGTTTATATGCTTTTAAAATGTCTGCTTTCCAATTAAGTGGATCTCCTTTTTTAACCTCTCCTGAAAATAATATTTTCTTTTCCCCGGGAAAATTCTTTTCAAAAATATTTGCTATCTGCCTTATTGTAACTTCGCTTCCTGTTGCAGCATTATATATATTACAATCAAAAGTGCTGTTACCTATAATTTTACTTATCAATTCTGCCAGATCTGAAATATGAATAAAATCTCTCGTTTCATTTCCTGTACCAAACAGGCTTATACTTTTATTATTTTGTAATTTTTGACAAATATCCCAAAGCAATTGTTTTTTTAACCCATTACCATATACAGAAAATGGGCGGATAATATCAATAGGTAAATTGTAAAACTTATAATACTCTTTGCATATCATTTCGCTCATTAATTTATGATAGCCATAAGGAGATAATGGAGCAAGCTCAAAGTCTTCCTTAACTGGCAAATGTTTTGGATTGCCGTAAACTGCGGCACTTGATATATGCAGGTATTTGCAAAAAGGGTTGTGTTTTCGGATAGTGTCTAATACTTTGGCTACTGCTAAAGTATTAGCTTCAAAATCACTCAACGGATAACCTATAGAATAGGATACATTACCACTGCCGGATGCATTAATACACACATCAAAAGATTGATTAGAAAAAATTAAATCAAAATCAGCTGATAGAATAGATACTTTATGATATGTATAAGTTGATAGAGGAAGTTCCACCAAATCGCATCCTGTAACAGTATGAGACTTATTTGTAAAAAACTTTACTAAATGACTGCCAATAAATCCTTGTGAACCTAAAATGAGTATGTTCAAAATTTAAAACGCTTATTAATATTATCTTACGTTTAACTTCTGCATATTATACAATCCATTTAAACACCCCATATTATTATAGCAACTGCTTTTTTTATACGTTTTTTTAACCGAGGTAAAGCATCATCACTGTAATTATATTGTTTAATATTTCCAAAAAGGTTACCAATAAAAACAGATACATCAAAAACATTATTTAATCCATATTTCGAAGCATCCATGATCAAATGTGAACCATCAAATCCAACTCTGTTTTCCAGGTCTTCAATTGTATTAGCAACATGAGCAGGCTTAACTTTTTGGATGTAATTATTTAACCATTGATAAAACGCTTTGTCCTTCTTCGCACTATCTAGTATTTTGGAAATTTTTACGTCTAGGTCTTTCTGGCTTGTACTTTCTAATTTGCGAATGAGAATTTGATAAATTCTTTTTCTAGTGATATAATTCCTTAATTCAGGAAAAAATTTTGTTAACTGAACAAACGGCTCTATAATTCCAAGATACGAAGTATATATTTCGGGAATTGTGTCAGGCCATTTTATGGTTGAAGCTTTATTTAAAGCAATAAAATCAGCCTTCCCTGATGTATCATTTGCTTCATGGGCAGCACCAATGCTTTTGGATGATGCTCCGTTGATACTAAGGGGAATTCCAACAGTAATATATTCTTTCAATAACCAGGCAAACGCATATCCTGTATATATATCAGGGCTTATTGCATTAAATATCCGGCCAGTTTTGGATTTCAGAGATTCAATTACAGACCTGTTAACTGCTGAATTATAAATCATGGGGAGATATCTATAATCAGCATTAAATGTTATTACTTTTTTGATGTAAGATTTACTTCGCATTATCCCGGTTTTGCCCATGTACGGAATTATCATTTGATTGGCTAATTGAGTTTGTACCCTGTCCGGCCAACTATATTCAACCCTTGCCCAACTAACCAGCTTAGCTTTAGTTTCCTTAATAATGGTATACATCTTACCTAATGCACCGGCAGTTAGCCCATCATCATCACCAAAAAGAATAATATATTCGCCGATAGATCTTGAAACGGCGAATTCATAATGATCACTCATTGATAACGCCGCCGGAGGCCTGTAAAATTTAATCCGTGATTCATACTGATAGTTTTTGATCAAATCCTGAGATATTGTTTGATCTTGATCCGAATTATCAGAAACTATCAATTCAAAATCAGCAAATTCCTGCTTAAGTACTGTTTCAATGGAATAAGGCAAGGTATTATATCGATTTCTGGTCGGTATTACAATACTAAAAAAAGGAGAGCTCATACGGTTCTATTTTATAAGATATGAAGTTTAATACTTTTATTTGCAATGATCTTCTGTATTTCCTGCAAATAATTTTCATTCATAACAAAAATATATTCCACGGGATGAATATCTAGAATTGAGGGCGAAAATATTTTATGCGCAGTACCCGCTAAATACTTATTTTGCTTTTCATTATTGATATCAATAATATAATCCACTTTGGTTGCTTGTTTATCTAACAAATTTAGAAATGTACTTCCTTTGGCACCAGCGCCCCAAATAGCTATAGAGCTTTTTTTACTTAGAATTTTTTCGTAGTAGGCAAACTTTTCCTCAAAAAGATTTTCAATCTTTTTAATATTTTTATTACTCTTAAAAATGCTTTCTTTCAGTTTACACAGATCACCCCACAAATAAATATACTGACGACCAAAAAAACTGCCCGTAATTGCATCTTCAAACATTAATGAAAGGCTTTCTTCAGTGAAATAATTACAATGTTCATAGAAGATATCCCAAAAAGCCTGTCTATTATTAATCCAATCAAAAGTTGGTACTTCTATAAAGATTTTTCCACGATAATTATTTGCTTTGGCTATTGTATGCAAAAAACTGAAAGGATACTCAATATGTTCAAGGGTATGGCGCATTATAATAACATCTGCATGTATTTGATTATATTTTTCTGAAAAATAATCTTTAATAATATTAGGATCACTTCCTTCGTAAGCGGGATCAAAACCGGTACAGTGTATACCCAAAGCCTTCATTTTTTCAAAGAACACGCCTTTACCACAGCCAATTTCTACCACGTTTTTATCTCTTATACCAAACATCAATAATTGCTTCAAAACATTATCGAGATGATCTTGAAATATGCCAGAATTTGACTGTTCATTATTATAATTTTTATCATACTTCATTAACCCAGGGTTGAAATTTTTATTATATATAAACCCCGATTTTTTTGATTGAACTATCATGACCTCACTCTTTTCTACTTGCTTTGCTTCATCAGCCGAATGATACAATTTATTTTGAAAAATAGGTACAGCCTTTTGTGTAAAAAGAATTTCATATTCTCCTTCTTGATCATTTGAAAAATTATCTTTATAAACCATACATCTCAATCATGTTTTTTAGCGCAGCTTATATCTTCTGCTAGGCAAATATTTATCCAGCAAAATAGCTATTCGCATATTGGTAAAAATTTTTTTGTTTGCATTCTAAAATTTCCAATAAAGAAGTCTTTATTTTTTTTGAAAAGCCATGTAAAAAATATTTAATAAGTACTTCCCGATTCTATTCTTTGTTGCCAGCTATTCACAATTTCTTCAAAAATATTTTTTAGGTTTTTTGTAATACTCCAGTTCGGAAAATGATTCTTCATTTTATCCAAGTTACTATAATAACATATATGATCACCAATTCTGTTTACATCATTATATTCATAAATTTGGCTTTTCCCTGTAATACTTTCAATAAGCATAAAGGCCTCTAAAATTGAGATTGAATTGTCTTTACCACCGCCTAAATTATATACTTCCCCTATGCGAGGATTATTACAAAAACACTCAATAAACTTAGCAACATCTAGTGAATGTATATTATCTCTAACTTGCTTACCACCGTAACCGAATATTTTATATTCTTTATTTTCAAGATTGCATTTAATAAGGTAGCTGAGAAAACCATGCAATTCTACACCGGAATGATTAGGGCCGGTTAAACATCCGCCCCTTAAACAACAGGTTGGCATATTAAAATACCGCCCATACTCCTGTACCATAATATCAGCAGCAACCTTTGATGCACCAAATAAAGAGTGTTTGGATTGATCGATTGTAAATTTTTCAGAGATACCATCAAAGTAAGCTTCATCTTCATAATCCCATCGCAATTCCCTTTCAACAAGTTTTAAATTGTTTGGGGCATCACCATACACTTTATTACTGCTCATATATATAAATGGAGATTCCGGACAATATCTTCTTGCTGCTTCAAGAAAGTTAAGCGTTCCAACTGCATTAATATCAAAATCATCAAATGGTATTGAGGCTGCTTTATCATGACTTGGTTGAGCAGCAGCATGGATGATAGCATCAGGCTTTAAATTTTCTATTAGCGAAAGAACACCTTCTCTATTTCTGATGTCTAATTCAATGTGCCTGAATAATGGTAATGTATCCTGCAAACGTCTCAGGTTCCATGTAGTATCGCCCTGAGGACCAAAGAAAACTGCCCTTTGATTATTATCAACCCCTACAATTTCATGATTTCTTTGTGAAAAAAAGGTAGTTACTTCAGAGCCAATCAAACCAGAAGAGCCAGTCACGAGAATTTTCATAATGCTTTATTTATTGAAATTTAAATCAGAGTCAAAATTTTTTTTTATCGAAAAGAATTTTTATATCTTAAATACTTATTTAAATAAAAATCTGCTATTTTCCACTTTACTTGTAGCCAATATAATTTTTGTTTATAGGTTCTTGCTACAGGTTTATTTTGGCCATAAGATGAAAATATTTTTTCAAAAAAAGCAATTATATTTTCTTCTTTTGCACAATCAGGAAGCTTATTATTAGGAAACCAAGATTCTGTCATCATTTTAGTATATAAATTCTCATTAGAATCTATTTCTATAATTTTTTGTATAAGTGCATCTTCGTGTTCAAAATCATGATAATTAATAAACCTCTTTACATTAAAGTCATTCCCTACTAGAGGGTCGCCCCAGTAAATAGGAATAGAGTTTCCAAGGATAGATTGAAATATTTTTTCGGTTGTATATCCCGGATAGGAAGAATTTTCAAAAGCGATAGTAAATTTATATTGTTCAACAAACTCCATTTTATCTTTTTGGAAATAAATTCGTCCAATATTATTCATGAAACTACCTCCAGAATCAACTTTTTTATATTTTGATAATTTATAAAAAAAATCTATTCGTTTCTTTGCATTAGAATTCCCAACAATAAAACTGCAAAATCCTTTTTTCTTCTCTAAGATACAATCTTGCTTTTTAGATTGATTCATTAATCCATAATAATAAAGTACCCAGTGTGGTAATCTGAAATAATTTTTAGAATTTATATAGTCGCTGCTTAATGCAAAATCACAGGCATTCCAGTTTACTCTTAAATTTTCTCCACAATAATATATTCTGTAAGAACTATACTTTAAATGTTCAAATCCAAAACATGAATAAATTATATAATCAGGATTATTGCTGAATTCAATTTTAAAATACTTTGCAAAAAGATTAATAAAAAAATTATCATTTTCATTAAAGCCTATCCAAAAATCAACAAATTTTATTTTTATAATTTTTTTCATACTATTTTTTTCTCACAAATAATGCATTTCCCATATCGGTACCTTTCGGTATTGCTTCCGCAATTAATTCAAAACCTAAACCTTCCAGCCAGACTCGAAATTCCTTATACAATACAGTGTCAGCATAAGTTTCTTTAATACTTACTTCTGTATGCAAAGCTTTTACCGTATGAAGAATTTTATTTGAGGCTTTCAACATTTGTAATTCAAATCCCTGCATATCTAACCATAAGAAGTCTACTTTGTCTATATTGTTCTTTTCCGCCCATGTATCTAAAGTTTGCGTTTTAACTTCGATGCTATTATCAAAATGAACGTTAGGATGATCAATTAAATGACCTGTCGGCTTTAAAAGGGAACTTGAGGCATCAGATGTACCACTGCTCACAAACAGTTTTGCAATACCATTTGTATTGCTTAGTGCAAGTTCGTAGCAAAAAATATTTGATTGTTTTCTAGAGTTGAATTTTAGATATTTGTATAATGATGGAACAGGTTCAAAACTGTGAATTTTGCCTTGAGTGAAAATTTTAGCCAACTCAATTGAATCAGATCCTATATGAGCTCCACAATCAATTATTATTGGATTTTTTGGCAAATATTTTTTTAAAATAGATTTGCTAATAGTATGAGGATCTGAGGGTTTTTTAATCCCCCATTTCTGTTCCAGCAAGAAGCGTTTTTCTATTCTTAATTTTAATAATATTTTATTAATTATATGCATTTACATATTTAATCAGGGGTAATACGGATAATATCATCACTTATAACCACACTATAATTTTTAGCGTATCTCTTAACTAATCTCTTTATCCTGCTTATACTTGGATAATCATCTAAGCCGATAAATAATCTGGCATCATCTATTAATATCACGTGATCTTTTCTACTTAATAAAATAGTTTTTATCTCTTCTTCTACCGGTGTATTTAAATCAGATTTAGCAGTTACAAAATATTCATCGCCAATAAAAAATTCTGAAGAATAATGACCATCCAGCCAAAATAATATGGGCTCATTAATTTCTTCAACTATACCCTTTAATACTTTCCCGCTATCCCCCTCAATAATTGCTACATTATCATCATTCTCAAAACGTATTTTAGCCTTATTTGCCAAATCTTTTGCTAGTTCTATTGAAACCACTTTTTTAAAACTGTTTTTAAGGTACTCTACTGTATCACCAGTAAAAGTTCCAGTTTCTACAAATACATTCAAACTATATTTTTTTTTATAGTCATTAAGAATTGCTCTTTTAAATTGGT
>JANXQO010000134.1 GCA_025353485.1 Chitinophagales bacterium | reverse complement strand
TATCAATACCGAATTAATAAATGAATAAGGGAATCTCTAATAACAGTAAGTTTAAAACTTTCCAAAAGTTTAAATTAAGCATGGGCGTTTATAATTACGAACTTTTGGAAAGTTCAGTAATTAGAGATGCCCTAATTAAGTTCGGTAAAATTACAAAAACATAAAAGGGGCTATTACATAGCGATTTTAAATTAAAATTACTTCTTACTGGAACTATTAAATTGTCTATGATACTTTTGTCAAAATCATTATTTGCATGAACTTACCAGTTGTGTATAAAAAAGGTTTAAAACTTATGGGCAACCACTTTGAAATAAGTGTTGTTGCAGATAATGAAGTCTGGGCCTACGAAAAAATTGATGATGGAATTACTGAAATACAGCGCATAGAAAAACTATTAACAACATTTAATGAAACCAGCGAAACAAGTTTCATCAACAGCAAAGCAGGAATATCACCGGTAAAAGTTTCTCCAGAAACATTTTCACTTATAGAAAGATCCATAAAAATTTCCCGACTTACACAAGGAGCATTTGATATTTCCTATGGCTCAATAGATAGGCATTTATGGAATTTTGATACTCAAATGAAAGCATTGCCTGATAAAGAAACTGCCAAAAAAATGGTTCATCTTATTAATTACAGAAATATTATTTTGAACAGAGAAGATAGTACTGTGTTTTTAAAAGAGAAAGGAATGCGTATTGGTTTTGGCGGAATAGGAAAAGGGTATGCGGCAGAAAGAGCACGTTATGTTATGAAAAAGAACGGGGCTGATAGTGGGATTGTTAATGCTTCCGGAGACCTTACTGCATGGGGGTTTCAACCAAATGGTAACCCATGGACTATTGGCATTGCAAACCCCAACGCTTCTAATGAAATCTTTTCTTATATAGAAGTAACCGGAATGGCAGTTGCCACTTCAGGCAACTATGAAAAGTTTGTAATGATAGATGGAAAAAGATATTCTCATACAATTAATCCCCGAACGGGCTTACCTGTATCAGGGATAAAAAGTGTAACGGTTATAACGCTCAACGCAGAAATAGCAGATGCAATGGCAACACCGGTTATGGTAATGGGCATAAAAGCAGGATTAAATATGATCAATCAAATGAAAGATATTGAAGCCATAATAATTGATGACAATAACAAAATTTTTACATCTGCTAACATAAGGTTAACATAACCTGTTATAATTATAAAATAGTTTTGGGAAATCAATTTTTTACTGCTGAATGAGCAAATTTTTTTACAAATATTTTTAATGCATGTTTCCTAACCCAACTAAAAATTATTTTTCAGCATCTATTCAAATTACCTCTCTAAAAATAAAAATTGAAAAAACTCCCGGTTATAGCATTGTGTATTATAAGTATGTCATTTATTAATTGGCAGCCAAACTTTGAAACTGCAAAAAAAATAGCCCGTGAAAATCATAAACTTATTTTATTGAATTTTTCCGGCTCCGATTGGTGCGGACCTTGTATGCGTATGCGAAAAGAAATTTTTGAAAGTGATATTTTTTTTAAAATGGCAGATACAAGCCTGGTTATGGTTGATGCTGATTTTCCAAGAAATAAAAAAAACCAGTTAGATGCGCAAACCATGAAACAGAATGATGCTTTGGCAGATAAATACAATCCTGATGGGAAATTTCCCTACACACTTCTTTTATCCCCGGATGGTAAAACTGTAAAATCATGGGATGGTTTACCTGAGGAGAGTGCGGAAGAATTTTCAGATGAAGTAAAACAGTATTGTAAAATTAACAGGTTAAATTATCAAAACGGTTTTCTGAAATAATCAATAACCAAGAAACCTGACTTAATAAAAAAATAAATTATAAACCAAAAGATTATAATATCAAACCATGAAAAATCAAAGTGTAAAAAAGTTGTGCCTTATACTATCCGGGACAATTTTATTTTCTTCCTGCGCCAATGTAAAAGAGTATCAAAAAAGCAGGATCAATGATTCTGAAATGATACTGGGCAACAGAAAAGTTGAAAGGAATGAACTAAATGCACAATCTTATCGTGAGGGATCTTCAGGCGCTAATGCCGGCAAAACAGGAGGTGGATGTGGTTGTAACTAATCTTTTTAAAACGCACTAATAAACTTCATGCAAAAAATTTGTTTAACCCTTGTCGGCATATACTTATTGATGGTTCAGGCATTTTCTCAAATTAGTAAAAAGACTGATACTTTATACGAGTCAAAGCCATTAAAAATTGAAGAAGTAAATTTAGTTTCCAGTTATTATAATCAAAATGGCGATCATTCTCCCATAACGGGTGGCATTGGTACAGAAAAAGTTATTGACTTATCCAACGGTCTTGAAGTAAAATGGGTAGGCTGGGATGATAGACATCGTAAACATACAGTAACAGCGGGACTTGGGCTAGATCATCATTCATCTGCTTCATCCGCATTCGTTAATAAATCAGGTGCTTCAAAAGTAGGAGGCACACGCATTTATCCTTCTCTAAACTGGAATGTTGAAAATGCAGGAAAAGGAACAGGCTTTGGTTTCGGTTTATATTATTCAAGTGAATACAATTATAATTCGATTGGTGTAGATGCAGAATTTTCTAAAAAAACAAAAACTAATGGTGAATTTTCAGCAAAAGTTTCAGGTTATTTTGACAGGGTTAAATTAATCTATCCCTCTGAATTTGTACAGGTTGCTACTGTAACCGCATCAAGCCGGGGCGAAGAAAGTAAAAATAAAATTCCATCCAGCCCCCGAACAACAGGTACACTTTCATTATCATTTTCCCAGATAATAAATCAAAGATTACAAGGTAGTATTTTAGTAGATGGCGTTTATCAAAACGGATATTTGGGCTTACCATTTCACAGGGTTTATTTTGCTGACGGAACACCTAATATTGAAAACCTTCCTTCCACAAGATATAAGCTGCCATTAGGTTTCAGGCTAAATTATTTTATAGGAGATAAAATAATTCTACGATCGTATTACCGGTATTATGTGGATAGCTGGGGATTGCAATCCAATACCGCAAGCCTGGAAATTCCGATAAAAATTACGCCTTTCTTTTCTGTATCACCTTTTTACAGGTATTATCAGCAAACTGCAGTAAAATATTTTGCTACTTATAAAGCGCACATAGCAGCCGATCAATATTACACAAGCAATTATGCATTGTCAGCGTTTGATAGTCAATTTTATGGAATGGGATTTCGCATTGCACCGCCGAAAGGAATTTTCAAAGGATTAAATGCGCTTGAAGTAAGGTACGGGCATTATACTCAAACAACAGACCTTGTATCCGATGTAATCTCTATTAACCTGAAGTTTAAATAAAAAAAATTTGATCAATTAATTAATGAGGCAACTTTTCTCTTAATAATCCATAAACCCATGTGCCGGCAATAGCGCTCAGGAGAGAAACGATAATAACCAATGCGCCTGTTCCAATCTGGGCAAACATAGGACCCGGGCAGGCTCCGGTAAGCGCCCATCCAAAACCAAAAAGTAATCCTCCATAAATTTGTCCTTTATTAAATTTTTTTGCCGGCAATTCTATTTTTTCTCCATAAATAGTTTTTATGTTTAATTTTTTTATGATGAAAACTGAAATAATACCTGTAACTACTGCTGAGCCAATTACACCATACATATGAAAGCTTTGAAGGTGGAACATTTCCTGGATTCTAAACCATGAAATCACTTCTGACTTTACTAATATTATTCCAAATAAAACTCCGGCAAAAAGGTATTTTAAATTATACCACCATGGATGTTTTAAAGTTGATTCATTGATACATATTGCATCTAATGAGCGAACTTCAAAATCAGTATTGGTTTCTATATTCTTTATGGGTGCTGTATTATTCATAATTTAAAGCATTAAAATAAAAGGTAAAATAAGATTAGCCATAATAAAACCGCCGGCCATAAAACACATAGTGGCAATTAATGAGGGCCACTGCAGATTGGATAACCCCATTATAGCATGACCGGAAGTGCATCCGCCGGCATAGCGGGTTCCAAAGCCCACTAAAAAACCGCCCCCAACAATCATTATTAAACCTCTTGCTGTAAGCAATGCCTGCCAGTTAAATATTTGTTTGGGAACCAATGACTGATAATTATCCATTCCATATTTAGATAATTCAGTAACAAGTTTTGGATTAATGTTTACTGCATTCATATTCATTAAAAAAGCGGCTGCAATAAAACCTCCTGTTACAATACCTGCCACTAAAAACAAGTTCCAGCTTTCCTCTTTCCATTTGTATTGAAAAAAGGGAATTTTAGCGGGAATGCAGGCAGCACATATATGCCGCAACGATGAGGAGATACCAAAAGTTTTATTACCAATAATAAGTAACAGCGGAACCATTAAACCAATTAGCGGCCCCGCAATGTACCAGGGCATTGGTTGTTTTAAAAATTCTAACATAATAGTTTTGTAGTTTTTAATGTTTGCAAATATTGATTAACTATTTAAAGCAATCAGTGACAATTATCACACTTACTAAGGTTTTAAAAATTTTATATTTTATACAAAAGTATAATCTACGCCAGTAACCTGTGTTAATAAAGTTGAAGGGGCATCTAAAATAATTGCGTTGCCTTCGGGCTTTGTGGTAACGGGAGAATTGGAAGCTAAATATTCCTTCATTACCTGGTGTAAAGTATAAGATGTGTTGGCTGCTTGTATTACATCAGTAATGTGGCATAACATATTTTCAGGATCCCCTTCACGTTCGCAGGCGCTCACTACATACATCTTTTCTGCATCCAGCTTTTCTCCGTTTACGGTTACTTTTTTTACTCTGTTATCCATTTCTTCAAAAGCCTTAAACTCAACCTTCATACCTTTGAACTTCACTAACCATCCACCCAGGCGTTTTGAAGCATCTTTTGAAAATACATTGTTCAATTCATTCTCTAACCATTCTTTAATTTGTTTGGCGGAAACTTTTGCTGTTCTTACCGTACTGTCAACCGGCAACATATCAAATATATATCCTTCTGTAATCGGAATGTTGCCTGTAGCATCCGGTGTAGTGTTGGGTGGACAAAAACGAAATCCATTTGACAAAACAATATCAGGTTTTACCTTCCACATCAATGCTTCAATTATTAATGTATCAATCGTATTTTCTACCACAAAATAACGGTATAATGGAATAGTGCTGTAGCCAATCACTTTAGTAATTTCTTTTTTAAGGGGCAATTCATTTTTTGCAATTATTGCCTGAACTGCAGCATTGGGTTTATACCGCTTTGCATCTACTTCATCAAGATTGTATTGCTCTTTTATTATTTTTCCGTTTTCCACTATCAAATCTAACCTGCCCACAAAAGATCCGAAAGCCCCGGGCTCCACCACTTTGCTGTATTTACATTGAATGGGTTTGCGCACACGCTCATGGGTATCGCCGCCAAAAATATAATCAACGCCTTTACATGCAGAATGGTTTGCCAATTCTATTTGCTGTGATAATCCTAAATGCGATAACAGTATTATAAAGTCGCATTGCTCCTGTTCTTTCAGCACATTTACATAGTATGCTAAATTCTCTTCGGGGAAAGTGTAAATAATTCCTTTGCTGTACGCAGGCGACTGGCGGATAGGAACTAAAGGATCTGTATAACTGACAAAACCAATTTTTATCCCCGCAACATTCCATGTATAATAAGGAGGAAAAATAAGTTCATCTTTTTTCCCCTCACCCAAATCATGATACATGTTAGAGCATATTTTTGGTGCATTTAATCCTCCCAATAATTTTTGCATGTTCTCTTTATAATACACCACTTCCCAATTGCCGGGTATGTAAAGATCATAGCCGAGAGAATTTAAAATGGGCTGTAATGCTTTGCCGGTAGTTTTTACACTTAGTTCACTTCCCTGAAACATATCGCTGGTGTCAATGATAAATGTGTTGGGATTTTTTTTACGTGCTGTGTCAAAATAAGTTTTAAGATTTGCATATCCACCGGTTTTACGGAATACAGATTTTCCATTCTCCCAAAATAATTCATCATGCGGATGCAACTGGCAATGTACGTCTGTGGTTTGCAATAATGTTACTACCTGTTGTCCGGGTTTTATTTGTGTTTTTAGTTCAGCAATATTTCTTTCTTCATCATTGGTTGCAGAAAATGATGAAAGCGGATTGGCGGCAATGCCTAATCCGGCAAGGGTTGAGAACTTTAAAAAATTTCTTCTTGTATTTTGCTCAGGCATAGATGATAGGTTAATTGTGAAACATCAAAAGTGAAACGTGAGAGATTTATCTCTGGTGTTTCATTTTTCACAGGTTAATTTTTTATTTTATTTACTTCCATTACAGGAGCCATTTTTTTCATTTCTTTTCTTTTTGTAACAATAGGTTTAAAGGGCCCGTACTTATGTTGTTGTTCACTAAAGCCATCAGTGTAAGGGCCAAAAGGATGATCAAGTGGTTTGGCTGAAATGTTGGGCCAGTCTCTTGTCATATCCGCTTTTGGGCGGGGTTGAAAGTTTACAAAAGCGGCTACATCCCACGCTTCTTCATCACTTAGTACAGGCGCTTGATGTGTTGCCTGGTTGAAGGGCATGTTATCTCTTACATAACCTGCAAAGCGTGACAAGCGAAAAAGCCCTGCCCCGGTATTGTAACTGTGTTCTCCCCACAATGGCGGATAAGTATAGCCGATGGCTTTAGAATTTTCAACTCCTTGTCCATCGTTCCCGTGACAGCTTTTGCATTTTTGATTATAAACAATCTCGCCTTTTATCGGGCTGGCTGCTCTGTCTAAATAAGGCAGATCGGTAATGCCTGCACCTTTTGGTTTTTCTCCTTTCTTCACATTTTGTCCGAGCCATTTTATAAAAGTGATTATAGATTTCATTTCATATCCCGAAGTGTTTATTGCCTTGCCGTTTAAGCTTCGCTCAAAACAATCGTTTACCCTTCCGGAAATGTTATCAATTGTTCCGCTACGGTCTCTAAATTTTGGATAGGTAGAAGCAACCGCTCCATAATTATTTGCATACGGCCTTGTGCCTGCATCTAAATGACAGTTTTGGCAATTCATTCCATTACTGATTTGTTTTATAGAACCATGTGGGCCAAAATAGCTGGAAGTATGTGCAATTAAATCTTCACCATAAATTACCATTCTGCGTTGCTCTCCCGTTGTAATATGATCTGTGTATAAACTGGGCGCTATCCAGTAATCAGGTTGTTTTTCATTAAATATTACATCCGGGTTTGTCTTGCTTTCGGATAATAAGCCGCTGGTAATAACAATAATAATTATTAAAAAAATAAGATACATCGGCCAATCTTCTTTTAAATATTTTTTCATGGGCAATGCAGCTTATTTTATGTACCTATAAATTATTATTTAAATTTTCAACTTTCTTTTCTTTTTTAAAAGCGCCAAACAATATTGCCCCGAAAAAAGCAAAGTAAAGTGTGCTTCTGTAAGGATTGGATGTAATGGCACAGGTGCCTGTTATGCAACCTACATATTTATAATATAAAAATCCGCCTAAAGCGCCAACCAATGCACCAATTAAGTATAATTTATTTGACAGTATCCGCTTCTTCATAAGTAATATCTTTTGTTTTATTTTTTATTGAATTACCCGGATTAACAGCACATCCGTTTGTGCCGCAGCATCCGATATTTGCCACTGACATACCTGCAAATAACAACCCCAAAATTATAGTAACTGCTTCTCCAACAACTATACCCTGAATGGCAATGACAATACCCAATACCAATCTTAGTATCCGCATAAAATTCCAGCTTTGTAATATCGTTTTCATAATTATTGTATTTGTCTTTTTAAACTTGTCCATGCGCCACCGTTATAAACTTCTATGCCTGCAGAAGATAAAATAGCTTTCGCCATTCCGCTGCGGTTGCCGCTTCTACACACGGTAACAATTGGTTTATTTATTTTTTTTAAACTTACTGTTTCTTTTTTAATAATTTCAAGAGGAATATTTTTTGAACCTTGAATATGACCTGCCTGGTATTCGCCCCTGGATCTTACATCTACTATAACCGCACCTTCTTTTACAATTTTTGCAATATCTGCCGAAGGCTTAAAAAGTTTTTTAAAAAATGTGAGCATCGTACTTTTATTTATTTCGATGATTGTAAAAGTTCGTCTAATCCTCCCCCATTAATTACCTCGTTAATGCCTGACTGTTTCAACATAGCAACTACCATCCCACTTCTGTTTCCGCTCCTGCAATACGCAATTACGGGCTTTGGCATTTCTTTAAATTTTTCTATATTTTGTTGCACCTGTTCTAAAGGAATATTGATAGCATCAGGGAAATGTTCTCCGGCAAATTCTTCAGGGGTTCTAACATCAACTATAGTCGCATTTTTAAAATCTTTTTTCATATTGCTTGCATTGTTTCTGTAAAGATGATTTTTTCAAAGATTGCTTATAGTGACAAATGTCACGTAGCAAAAAAAATTCATCATTCTTTAACAGAAATTATTTTCTATGTTTAAAAGGTTCCATCATTTGTTCTGTAAATTTATAACGGTCCATAAGAAATGCCGAGGTTGCTGTGATTTAAATGACCTATGGCAACAATAATTATATGAATGATAAAAAAACCCTGTATCTCAAATCCAATCATTGCAAGCGGTATGTATTGAAACGTTTTATTAATAACCGTCTCCATCCAGTGAAAGCGGAGGTGTGGAGCAAAACCCATCTGCTCAACAGAATGGTGAACTTTATGAAACTCCCACAGGCGTGGACTTCTGTGCAATAAACAATGAATGTTCCATTGAATAAAATCTGCAATTAAAAACATGATTACAAATTGGCTCCACACAGGCAGCCCATGAACTTTTAGTCCAACAATATTTGTAACACCAAATAATGAAGAAAATCGTTAAAAAGATTAACGCCAACGTTTGAGACAGCATTAAACCCAATCAGAGAGAACAGGAAAAAATTGAAAAACATATAAAATCCATCTAATCAAAAATCCTTTCTTACAACAGACTGTTTCGTTCTCCACGGAAAAATAATTTCTAAAAGCCACACCACAAGCGAAAGTCCAACAAGCCAATAAAAATAATTGTGCCATGAAGGGTATAATAATTCGTGTAGCAAATAATTTCAGTATCCGCTAAATCCATCAGCAATTATTTTAAAATATTTTTCAATCATCTAAATAAATGTTCCCTGTTTGCTATTAGTTCCAAAAAACTTCTTTAACAATTATATAAATTCCCATCACCAATACAAACCATCCAAACCCTTTTTTTAATTTATCGCCGGATATTTTTTTACTTATAAAACCACCAATAAAAATTCCTGCAATAGCAATACAAGTAATTTTAAACAGGAAAAACCAATCTATTGTAAAGTGACCAAGGTCGCCGGTAAAACCAATTAAAGAATTTAAAGCAATAATGAACAGCGAAGTACCTATTGCTTCTTTCATTGGTAATTTTACCAACAGTACTAAAGTAGGTATTAATAAAAACCCGCCACCGGCTCCTAAAAAACCGGTGGCAAGACCAATAGCAATTCCATAAGACAATAATTTTGGAAGGTTTATTTTTTTATTTTCAACAGTAATATTATTTGTTTCTTCTTTCTTACTTTTTATCATTGACAAAGAAGCTGCAACCATTAGTATGGCAAACAATACCATGATAACAAGTGATTGTGTTATTTTAAAATTACCAATGCTGCCAAGGGTTTGCTGAATGTGTGGTATTAAAAATTTACGGGTAAGAAATACTGTAGTGATGGAGGATAAGCCAAACAATAAAGCAGTTTTAATATTCACAAAACCTTTGCGGTAATTATTAAAAGCTCCTACAAGGCTGGTAGAACCTACAACAAATAAAGAATAGGAAGTAGACAAAACAGGACTGATACCAAACAGGTAAACAAGTACCGGCACAGTTAAAATAGAACCACCGCCGCCTATCATGCCTAATGAAATGCCAATAAGTAATGAAGCGAAATAACCCAGGATTTGCATGAGTACAAATGTGGCAGTAATAAATAACATACATAGTGATATAAGTCACACATCCATCAATCTTTTTTTAACCATTCAATAGAATTTCTATGAATAATTAGCCAGTTTTTTGCTTCCATTTTTTTTAATAAGCGGCTAACAACTTCTCTTGATGAATTAAGGTCGTTGGCAATTTCCTGGTGAGTAATTTTTAAATTGTTACCCAATTTTTCAACCTGCTTTTTCAGGTAATATTCCAGTCTTTCATCCATGCCGGTGAAAGCAATTGCATCAATGGTTTTAAGCAATTCTTCAAAACGGTTTCGGTAAGATGTTATAACAAACTGGTACCAGCTTTTATATTTGCTCATCCATTGATCCATAAATTCCAAAGGAATAGCCAATACAGTTGCATCTGTTAGTGCCTTTGCCAACACTTCACTTGTTTCGTGTTTTGCAGCACAAACCATAGATAGAGAACAAGCCTGACCTGCATCAAGATGATAAATAAAAAACTCTTTGCCCTCATCATCTTCCCTGTACAACTTTACCAAACCATCTATAATAAGCATGGTTGAACGAATGGTTTGCCCCACTTTTAAAAGCGTTTCGCCTGCCTTAACTTCTTTAATAATACCATGCTGAATTATTTCATTGTATAAGCCTTCTTCAAGGTTAGGGAAAAGTGTTTTTAAATTGTTTTTGTCCATATTAAGATGATACGCCTATACACAACAAGATTTATTTATCTGAATTGGTGGGCAAGCCACAGTGCCGTAACTGCAAAATACGCAACAATCCCCTTGTTTTGGTTTTAGTATTGCTTCGCAGTTTGTGCATTTATAAAAGTATTGGCAAGCATCAACAGGCATATTTTCCTCTTTCTGAAAACCACACTCAGGACAAGTGAGTGTTGACTGTAGTGTAAGTGTGTTTTCCATTTATTTACATTTTGTTTTTTTCCTTATGCTGTTACAGTATTTACATTTTATAAATTATTTTTATCATTGAAAATGCAAATATCAATTTTATTCTGCCTAAGATAAATCTTAAAATGAAAGTTATAATCATAAAATTATTTATCATAACAGGTTTATTGTTTTATACGCAAAAATATATTTGCTCAAAATCCTGTTAACTGGACAAACAAGCAATTGATTGAGCCATCAGAATTGACTTCAATAATTAAAACTAAAAAAACATTTCAGTAATATTCGGTGTGGGTACTGCTGTTACAATACCGCAATCAATTGATATAGGAATGGTAAAGTAGAAAGCTAATCTTGATAAATTTAAAAGGAATTAAGTAAACTTCCAAAGCAAACAAAAATAGTTGTTTATTGCGGCTGTTGTCCTTATGAACATTGCCCTAATGTTTGCGCTGCAATTGATGAATTAAAAGAAATGAAGTTTACTAATTCGCTGCCTGTTTTTTGTAATCTATGCTGGTGCTATAAAATTACAATATGGATGTATTCAATGATTAATCACCAAATTACTCACCAAAGATTTGATATTTTTTTTATATTAATTGGTGAGCTAAAAACGAAAAAAGCCCGTAAATACTGAGTTTTACGAGCTTTTAATTTTATAAGAAATCAACTTTGTCGGCTTAAGCATCCTAAGTTCGAATAATTTATTATATGACCTATTTAAGATTTTTAGTTTTTGAGTTGTTGCTTACTTAGAAATTTATTCAACTTTTAAATGGACCAACTTCGGGGGAGCTTACATATCCAACATACTGATTTGTGTCTTTTTTTATTTTTTGGGTTGTCGTTTGGTGGTTTTAATTGCCGCTAACGAACAGGGCTTTGTGCAGGCAGGGCATTGTTGATTGTCCAGCCCGGAACTGAAGCCCAATAAAGAAATAAAAGTACAAGATAACAACTAAAAGCCCAACAGAATTCCGTCAAGCCCGAACCAAAGTACAGCGATGCATGACCCGTCCTGAAATAAGTTGACAGTTTTAAATAATAATCCTGATATAGGTTTACAAATATAATTCGTCCTGATTAAGGTTGACATTTTTAGGGTTTGCCCTGCGCAGGCAGAAAAAAATCGTAGCCCCACAGCTAAAG
>JANXQO010000102.1 GCA_025353485.1 Chitinophagales bacterium | reverse complement strand
TATCAATGATCATAAAAATTAAAAAAACCAGAAATATTTTGACAAAGAACGAAAAACCTGAAAGTGTATGCATATCAGATAATTTTTTAAGAATGTATTTATTTTATTAATATCGTATCGCCTGTTACTTCGTAGGATAATTTCTCAATATGGGTTATGTATTTTATAATTTCTATTGCAGAAATATTTTTAAATTCTCCGGTAAAGCGCCAGTTGCTTTTTTTACTGTAATTGATAAGTGTAATTCCATAAACCTGTTTTATCTGCCTGGCTATTTCTTCAAAATCATTTTTATGAAATGACAGCTTGTTTTCAGGCGCATATAATCTTTTATAAAAATGCTTATCGCTTCTAACGTATACTGCGCTTTCGGTTGGTGATAATAATATGGATTGCGATGCTGCTGTACCGGTATTAATTTCAACAGTAAGTTTTCCTTTCAACAGGTCAACAACCAAAGCGGTATCACCCGATCTTTTAATATTAAAGATGGTTCCCAAAACAGTGGCAACAATATTTTCTGCAAATACTTTAAATGGGGCTGTTTCATTTCTCTTTACAGTAAAGCCTGCATCTCCCTGCAGATAAACATTACGTTCAAAGGCTGAAAATTGTTTTGGATATTTTAATATGCTATGAGGTGAAAGTGTTACTACAGTGCTGTCGCTTAATGTAACAACCAAAGCATCATTTCCTGAATTATTTATTTCAGTTAAGCTACCGCCGGTATTTTTAAAATATCGTAAAAGAAAAATGGTTGATGTAATAATGAGCAAAAGGACAGGCAGAAGAAAGATAATTGATCTTCTTTTGTTTACCCCTGATCGCCTTTTCCTGTTTATATGTAAAAGAGAAATACCATCTCTTGCTTCAGCTGCATTGATGCTGTTTGTAATTTTTTCCAATTCTTCCCTGTATTCACTTTCTGAAATGGTGATAGATAATGCCTGTATTGTGTCTTGGGCTTTTTTCACTACTGCTGTTTTTTCGGGATGCATTGCTATCCATCTTTTCCAAAATATTTCATCCCTTATATTTAAATGCAAATGGTAGTTCACAAATGATTCATCTGCTATAAAATCTTCAACTGTATAATTCATGCAGTTTTTAGTATCCATTTTTTTAGTTCGGGTAATTGCAAAAAATATTCTGGCCTATGCTGTATACTATAGTGCAGGCTGCCGTATATTTTTTACCGGTTTTTTGCAAACTATTTTTTTTTGGCAGATGAAAAAGAGAAAATTATGTAAAGATGCAGCAACTACATTTGTAGAATAAGTGCGTCCTTCCGCAGATGGTGAATGGCTTCGTAAATAATATTGTAAACTGTTCTGGTAGTAAGTGAAGTTTTATCAGCTATCGCAGCGTAGCTAAGGTTTTCAAAAAATTTTAATTTTATTATTTCGATTTGTTTTTTGCTAAGATTATTAATTGCCCTGTTAAGAATTTCTTTCTTTTCTTCAGTCTGTTGAAAAGCTACTAACATATCTTCGTAAGATGATTGTGAGCCTTCCATACTTTTGGAAAATTCTCCAACCGATTTTACTTTATCCAACCTGTATATTATTCTGCTTATCTTTCTGCGTAGCCATGTACACAAATAGCTTCGCACATTAAGTACATCTTTTTTTAGGGAAAATCTTGTGTTCCATATTTCTAAAAATAATTCCTGAATGCTGTCCTTGGTTAGCTCCTTATCACTGGTTAAACTGAAACCATAATGGAATAGTGAAGTATAATGATTCTGATAAATTGTAAGAAATGCATTTTTGTCCCCTTCTGTCATGCACTCCCAATCGTTTTTTTGCATCTTGTCATTGTTGGTCAATTTTCTATTAAAAAAGAACGGAAGATTGATAAACACAATGTAGCGAAATAATACCACCTGGCATAAACCATTTCGGGTGCTAATTAGAAAAAATATTCCCGGATCATAATTGTGTAAGGGATAATCAGGGGAAAATATTTAAAAGAAAAAACAATGCGATCATCTAAACAAATAAGCCCCGGTTTTCGGAGCTAATAAGTTGTGGGGGTCGGGATATTCTAAGGAATTGGATTAAAAAACAAGATGTTGACTGATACTGGATTTTTGGTTAGTTTTTTCGGTGGATATGGATTTAAACAACAATTATTATTATATAAATCAAGCTCAAAACTATGATTGATGCTGTTGATGTATCAATCAATTTCTATTACAAAGATACTCCTGCGCTGATGCCCATACAAGAGCGCAATCACGCTTTCTTATTTATGTGGTATTTACTGTTGGGTTATAGTAAATTAACTAACAGGTAGAAAAATATAATTAATCTGCTTCCCTAAAAGCGATTTTATGTTCACTAAGAAATTCTTTTATGGGGTCAACATGAATACATCTGCCAACATGTAAAAATGGATAATTTGAAACCTTGCTTTTTTTGCCATCGTTTATTATTTCTGTGTCTTTGTTATCAAATCCTAAATGCAAATGATTGGTGGCAAACTGCATCCCGTATACTGTTCCGTTAACGTCAAAAAGTGGTCCCCCGCTTTGCCCTCTTAGGCCCGGGGTACTCATTTCAATACCCGAAATTTTTCCTGATGTATCTCCAACAAATCTTGTAACTATCCCATCAATAGGAAATGATGGAGACGCTGTGACCCCTCCGTCTGTCCATTCAATATCATCTTTTAAAGGGTCATGTTTAAAATTATTGAACTCCGGAAAAGGGAAGCCGGTTCTGCATAAATACTTTCCCTGTTTTATATTTTTACTATCTCTTATAAAAGCCGCATGAGAAGTGTACATTGTTTTCGTAAAACCTTTAAACTCTACAATTGCCAGGTCTAATGTTGGATGAACGTGGTAAACTATTTGTTCTATTTTGTCAAAACAATTCATGAACTTAATTTTTAATTGCACCGTTGTTTCATGATTGTATTTATATTTTAACTCAAGACCATTAAGATTTCTTTTGAACTTAGCATCATTAACCAATTTGTTTTTTTCCTCTTTAAATTTTGCATAAGCCTGGTTTAAATTATCGGCAGATGGGATAAGGTTAACAACATGCTTACAGGTAACAGCAACTCCATTACCGTTCACAAAAAATAATGTAGCTGTACCGGGTATTACCAATCCTCCATACGTTCTTGCAATTGTATGTAAAGGCCTTGTAAATTCCAACGTTTTTTCTATGGCTTTTTCAAACATGGATATACTGTTATTTAAAATTTGAAATATAATTTGTGCTATACCCCCCAAACACAAGGCCCGCTGTTGAAGGCATAGAAGACGAGAAGTGGATAATTATAAAATTATAAATATTAATTATTATCATTTGCCCATTGCGTTAACCTGGCAGGGATTGAAGTTCCATTTTCAGAATATGTTTTTGCTTTCTCTTCTTCACGAATACCGACATACATTTTATCGTTATTAAAATCATAGATGATCATGAAATTGGTAACGTCACAATTATGCGCCTGGCATGCATAGGCAATAAAATTATCGGCACCAATTTCAATAGGCGATTCAACATTCCAATATTTTTTTAATAATGCATACCTGGCGCCAGTTAAGGCTTTCACTCTATTCACAAACTGGGGTTTGGAAAAAAGCCGAACCTCACCAGGATATTTTTCGTTGTAATTTTTAAGATAAGCAAGAGATGTGCCCACCTTTGATTTTACTTTAGAATTACTTTGTGCAACAGTTATAAAGGCGATAAAAAAAAGTAATAAAATAAGAATTAAATTTTTCATGTTATGTAAAGTTTATAGGTTTTTAAAAAATCTACAAGAGAAAATCTGATCACACCACATTCACCAGCCAATAATTCTTTTTTCCTTTTTGCACCAGCAAATATTTTTCATTTAATAATTGCTTGTCTTCAACACGAAAGTCAGCACTATCAACGCGAAGTTTATTTATACTTACTCCTCCTGCCTGTACCATTTTTTTTGCTTCGCCTTTGCTGGCAAAAATTTTTGTATCAGTAAGAAATGAAATAATGTCAATACCTAAGCTTTGCATAGCTAACTCAACTTTTGGAACCCCATCCATCACCTGCAATAATTCTTCTTCGTTTAATTGTTTTAATATTTCAGCTGTTTCATTACTAAACAAAATTTGTGAAGCCTGCACAGCAAAGTCATACTCTTTTTTTGAGTGAACAAAAGTCGTAACTTCTTCTGCCAGCTTTTGCTGTAATATGCGCAGGTGCTCATTTCCGGTGTGTTGTACTTTTAATTTTTCTATTTCTTCTTTAGTTAAAAAAGTAAATGTTTTTAAATACCTTTCTGCATCTTCATCTGCGGCATTTAACCAAAATTGATAGAACTGGTAGGGAGAAGTTTTCTTTGCATCAAGCCATACATTTCCTTTTTCTGTTTTACCAAATTTTCCTCCATCAGCTTTTGTCATTAATGGGCAGGTAAATGCAAAAGCTTCGCCGCCACTTTTTTTTCTTATCAATTCTGTGCCGGTAACAATATTTCCCCATTGGTCGCTGCCACCCATTTGCAGTTTGCAATTTTTGTTTTTATACAACCAATAAAAATCATAACCCTGCACAAGCTGGTAAGTAAATTCAGTAAAGCTCATTCCTGTTTCGCCGTCCACTCTTTTCTTCACACTGTCTTTTGCCAACATATAGTTTATTGAAATGTGTTTGCCTACATCTCTTATAAAATCAAGAAATGTAAATTGTTTAAACCAGTCGTAATTATTTACCATTTGTGCTCCGTTGGGTTTTGCGGAATCAAAATCTAAAAATTTTTCTAATTGGTTTTTTACACACGAGAGATTATGTTGCAGCACTTCTTCGCTCAGCAAATTTCTTTCTTCACTTTTACCCGAAGGATCGCCAACCATGCCTGTAGCGCCGCCAATAAGGGCTATTGGTTTATGTCCGCATCTTTGTAAAAAGCACAGCAACATTATGGGTACAAGGTTACCAATATGCAGGCTGTCGGCAGTAGGATCAAAACCTACATATCCGCCTGTCATTTCCTTATTTAATTGCTCTTCGGTACCAGGCATAATATCCTGTATAAGTCCCCGCCATTTTAATTCTTCTATTAAATTCTTCATCAAAAATTATATTGTAAGTGCTTCAAAATTACTGTATAAAACTCCTGAATTATCACCATTTCTTGCTAAGTTTGTTTACCCCAAAAAAACCTGACCTTATCGTGCCCTTAGTTATTATCAACTGCAGTATCTATTCCCGGCTTGTAATTATTTATTTTACGCGTAGATGGATAAAAAATAATTTGATATTTAATCACTTAGTTATGAGTGCCGGGATTGATGCAGCCTTTTATAGTGTAATGGAATCTTTTAAAATAGATTTCAAGTGCAATATATATGTTTATAAACCGTTTTTGTTTTACACATAATCTATTATTCACTGATATTATGCATATGAGAATAACCCATGCGGCAAAGATAATATGCTTACTAATATTCCCTTTGTCGGTTTTTTCCCAGTTCAGAAAATATTCAAATGAATTTTTAAATATTGGCGCCGGCGCCAGAGGGCTTTCTATGGGGAGCGCACAGGTTGCATCAGCTAAAGATGGTACAGCAGGCTATTGGAACCCTGCCGGGTTAACCGGAGTTGAATACTCATCATTTAATTTTATGCATGCAAGTTATTTTTCAAACATTGCTAAATACGATTATGCAAGTTTGGCTATACCCGTAAGTGATAACAAGCGAACCATTGGCTTATCAGTTTTACGTTTTGCAGTAGATGATATTCCTAATACCTTGTTTTTGGTAGAGCCCGACGGCAGCATTAACTACAATAATATTCAAACATTTTCTTCTGCTGATTATGCATTTTTATTTTCGTTTGCTCAAAAAATAAAAGACGAAGAGGATTATAAAATGAGTTTTGGCGCCAATGCAAAAATTATCTATCGTAAGGTTGGTCATTTTGCAAAAGCGTTTGGGTTTGGCCTGGATGCCGGGTTTAGAATACAAAAAAATAACTGGAGTTTAGGTGTTGTTGCAAAAGATATCACCACCACTTTTAATGCATGGACGTTTGATTTTAGTGAAAAAGAGAAAGAAGTTTTGTACCTGACCAAAAATGATATACCTATAAAATCGACAGAGCTAACTGCTCCAAGGGTAACCATTGGCAGTGGATACAATTTTGTATTTGGCAGATCATTTAGTTTACTGGCAGAGGCAGATATTGATGTAACGTTTGATGGTAAAAGAAACACCGTAATCAGCGGAAATTCTATAAGTGTTGATCCGCATCTGGGGATTGAAGCATCCATTAACAATGTATTTTTTATAAGAGCAGGTATTACCAATTTTCAAAAGGCGCTATCTGATGGTGATACAACCAATCAAAAAAAAGTGTGGATATACCAACCGAGCCTTGGCGCCGGATTTAAAGTAAAAAATATTAGTATTGATTATGCTTTTTCAAATCTTGCTAATCAATCAAATCCTTTATACTCACATATTTTTTCATTAAAATTTGACCTGAATAAAAAAGATTAATTTTTTACACGTTATGAAAAAACGATTACTCCCTATATTCATTCTGATTTCAATGGCAGGCTATTGCCAGACAAATAACAGCTGGATAGATTACAATAAAACTTATTTTAAATTTAAAATAGGGGTTACAGGCTTATATAGAATTTCACAATCTACTTTATCTGCTATTGGTTTAAACAATACCTCTGCAGATCAATTTCAATTATGGAGAAATGGAGAAGAGGTAAGAATATATACAACCTCTGCAAGCGGACCATTGGCCTCATCGGGCTATATTGAGTTTTGGGGAGTAATGAACGATGGTAAAAAGGATACTAAACTTTATCTGAATCCCGATTACCAACTATCAGATTACTGGAGTCTTGAAACAGATACAGCTGCTTATTTCTTAACCGTAAACACAACAGGGGGTAATTTAAGATTTAATAATGCTGCAAATAATGTTACCGGTACTACACTAACTGCCGAGCCTTACTTTATGAACACGAGGGGTGTTTATTATAACATTAAAATAAATCCGGGTTATGCAGCAGTGGTAGGAGAGTATGTGTATTCTTCTTCTTATGATATTGGAGAAGGATGGACCAGCAACGAAATTGCATCAAGCTCAGGCTATGCGCTTTCACAAATAATTGATTCGCTTAACATTTATCCTGCAGGCCCTTCGGGATCTTTACGTGTTGCCGCTGCCGGCAATGCGCTAAACACCAGGAATGTGAAAGTGAAATTATTTAATACAGTTGTATTAGATACTGCAATGGATTATTTTGGTTATCTGAAAAAACAAGTCAACAATATTCCTGTGTCTACTTTTTCAAATCCGGATTACATGATTGTTGGAGTTGAAAATAATTCTCCTGCTGCCACCGACCGTATTGTGGTTTCATTTATTGAAATTACCTATCCGGCTAAATTTAATTTTAATAACAACAAGAATTTTTATTTTGAATTACCTGCTACTTCCCTGGGAAATTATTTGGCAATAGATAATTTTAATAATGGCAGTACTGCTCCTGCTTTGTTAGACCTTACTACAGGTAACAGGTATACTGGTGATATTACTACACCGGGAAAAATAAAATTTGTTTTGCCGGCTTCTATTACAGCGCTTCGCAAATTTATTTTGATAAGCCAGGAAGCATCTAATGTTAACAACGTTATTAATCCTGTTCAGCGAAACTTTGTAAACTATTCAATACCTTCTAACCAGGGAAATTATTTAATTATCAGTAACCCTGCTTTATATAATAATGGCGCCGGACAAAATTATGTAGATCAATACAGGGCTTACAGAAGTACAACGGCAGGAGGAAGCTTTACCGCAAAAATATTTGACATTGATCAACTGAATGATCAGTTTGGATATGGAATAAAAAATCATCCATCATCCGTCAAGGATTTTTTACAGTTTGCAAAAACAAATTTTACTCCGTCTCCCAAATTTGTTTTTCTTATTGGTAAAGGTGTTAGTTATAGCGATTACCAGTTTGTTAAAAACATCCCTGCAGGAGACAGATTAAATCTTATACCAACATTTGGTTCTCCAGCTTCAGATGTTCGGTTGGCATCCGGATATAATAGTATAGTGCCCGATATTGCTGTTGGAAGGTTATCAGTAGTAACAGGCAACGAAGTTGGAAACTATCTTGTAAAAATGAAGGAATACGAATTGGCTCAGGCTTCTCCATCGCAAACAGTTGCAGATAAAGGATGGATGAAGAACATTGCGCATGTAATTGGCGGAAAAGACAATTCTGAAAGCGATCTTTTTTCAATATACATGAATAGCTTTAAGCGAATCATCGAAGACACTTTATACGGTGGTAAGGTAGAAACTTTTTCAAAATCATCAACCGCTGCAGTGCAGATAATTGCAAGCCAGCGGATAGAAGAATTGTTTAACGAAGGCTTAAGCATGGTTAGTTATTTTGGTCACTCTTCGGCCAATACTTTGGAATTTAATTTAAGCAGTCCTGAAACATATAATAACCCTGGTAAATATCCTTTCTTTAATGTAAGCGGATGTACCGCTGGAAATAATTATACTGCGGATACATTGCGCCTGCAGGGTGTAATGTCTCTTTCTGAAAAATATGTTTTGGCAAATCAGCGTGGAAGCATTGCATTTTTGGCAAGCACGCATTTGGGTATACCTCCATTCCTCAACAATTATCAAAATGAATTTTATAAGCAAACAGGTGTAACAAATTATGGAGGTGCAGCAGGAACCAGCATAGAAAATGTGATTCAAAATTTAGGAGGAGCTAATCCAGGTCTTGATTTTTTTACAAGATTGCATCTGGAAGAAATGAATTTAAATGGTGATCCGGCATTAAAAATTAATTCAGATCCCAAACCGGATTATGTAATAGAAGAGCCAATGATCAGGATAAATCCTGCAATTGTTTCTGTTGCTGATAATTCATTTAGTATAAAGGTAAACATGCTTAACATTGGAAAAGCCATTACAGATTCCATAAGGGTTACAGTAAAAAGAACATTGCCTGATAATAGTGTTGTTGTTTTATTCAACCAGAATATCGCTGCAATAAAATATTCAGATTCTTTATTATTTATTGCTCAGATAAATCCTTTAACTGATAAGGGCCTGAATAAAATAACTGTAACCCTTGATGCAGATAACCGTGTTAGTGAAATGTCGGAACTGAACAATACTGTAACAAAAGATTTCTTCATTTTTGAAGATGAAGTGAGGCCGGTTTATCCATATAATTTTTCGATAATTAATAATCAGAATGTAAGTTATTATGGGTCCACAGCAAATCCTCTTACTGCACAAAGACAGTTGATCATGGAAGTTGATACAACTGAATTATTTACATCTCCATTTAAAAAAACAATCAATACAACTTCGGCAGGTGGAGTGATAGAGTTTAAACCTTTAATAACTTATACTGATAATACCGTTTACTATTGGCGTATGGCAATGCAGCCATTGAGTGGCCCTATCATCTGGAATGGCTCATCTTTTATTTATCTGGAAAACGGCGGCACAGGATTTAACCAATCTCATTATTACCAGTTTTTAAAGGATAGCTACAAGCAAATTCATTTAGGCAGTAATGGTGTATTTGATTTTGATATAGTTACCAGAAGTTTGAATTTTAATACAGGATTATATCCATATTATCTTTCGGACAGGATAAATGTTAATATAGATTTTACAAAACTTGAAGGTTATGGATGTAAGTATAATAGCCTGCAATTTTATGTTTTTGATTCATCTACTTTGCAGCCTATGCCTAATTACACAACGAATGGCAGTGGTAGATTTGGCAGTTGGTCAACTCTTTGTAATTCTGCATTACCTGTGCGTTACTTTTTTGAATTTCCGTATACAGATCCTGTTTACAGAAAAAGAGCCATTGATTTTCTTGACAGTATCCCCGCAGGAAAATATGTAGCCATCACCAATTTAGGAATGATAAGCAATCCATCATTCATTAATAGTTGGATGGGTGATACTGCAACATTAGGTTCCGGAAATTCATTATACCATAAATTAAGATCTATCGGGTTTACACAGATTGACAGTTTTACAAGGAATTTGCCTTTCTTATATTTTTATCAAAAAGGGATACAATCCTATACACCACGGCAGGTTGTAGGGGCAGTTGATGAGCAGATAAAGGAATCATTTATTTTACGGGCAAAATATAAAGACGGCGAAATTGGATGGACACAGATTGGCCCTGCTAAAGCATGGACAGCACTGCATTGGAGAGGAAAAGACCTGGAGCCTTCTGTTCCGGATACTGTTTCTATTGAAGTATATGGCATTACCATAACGGGCAGTAAAGTAAAACTGGCAACAGTACAATCCAAAGACACAACGCTTGCTTTTATTGATGCAAAAATATATCCTTATCTCAGTTTAAAAATGCTTAACAGCGATCAGACATATGCTACTCCAAATCAATTACAATACTGGAGAGTTAATGCTGAATATGTTCCTGAAGGAGCAATATCGCCGAATATAGTTTTCAAAATGAAAGACACCGTTGAGGTGGGTGAGAAGATAAATTTTTCGATTGCTTTTAAAAATATCAGTGCCACTGCATTCGATAGTCTTAAAATAAAATTTATTATCACTGACAGGAATAATGTTCCTCATACTATCAATATTCCTAAAGGAAAAGCCTTGCTTTCAGGCGATACTTTAACTGTAAATTATACAATTGATACAAAGGATTATTATGGTATGAATACTTTGTTTGTTGAAATAAATCCTGACAATAATCAGCCTGAACAATATCATTTCAACAATTTTATTTATAAGAATTTTTTGGTGAAGGGAGATAATTTTAATCCTTTGCTGGATGTAACTTTTGATGGAGTTCACATTTTAAGCCGTGATATCGTTTCTGCCCGTCCGCATATTCTTATAAAATTAAAAGATGAAAGTAAATACCTTGCTTTAAGTGACACTTCGTTTTTAAAAGTACAACTGCGGTTACCGGATGGCTCATTAAAAAGTTACAGGTTTGATAATGATACGATGAGGTTTACACCGGCAAACCTTGCCAATGGTGATAATACCGCAACGATAGATTTCATGCCACTCTTACGCGGAGAGGATGATGAATATGAACTTATTGTTTCAGGAAAAGACGTTGCCGGCAATAAGGCAGGAGATGTTGAATACCATGTTATATTTCGTGTGGTTAGCAAACCGATGATATCCAACCTGCTGAATTATCCTAATCCGTTTACTACATCAACTGCGTTTGTATTTACTGTTACCGGAACTCAGCCACCTCAGAATATGAGGATACAAATTCTTACTATAACAGGCAAGGTTGTAAGAGAAATAACCAGTAACGAATTGGGGCCAATACACATTGGCAGAAATATTACAGACTATAAATGGGATGGAACAGACATGTATGGGCAAAAGCTTGCCAACGGTGTTTACCTGTACAGGGTGCTTACCAATTTAAATGGCAAGAGCCTTGATAAATTTAAAGATGCCGGAGACAATACTGATAAATATTTTACAAAGGGATATGGAAAAATGTATCTCTTAAATTCAACCAAATAGTAAATTTTAATTCAAAAAAATTATAGCCTCTCTTTTAATTTAAGAAAATAGCTTTCAAAATACCTGAAGCTTACATGTGCACCCAAAATAGTTGTGAGTAAGGAAATAAGAGAATATAAAATATTGATAAGTATTTCCTGAGAAGAAATAAAAAAGTGAAATATTTTTATCATAAACGAAACTATAAGTAATAGATATATAATCCGTATGAGATCCGGCCAAGGTAATTAAGCACGTTAAAATTTCCTGCATTAAAAAGCCTTTTATCATTAAATGTTGATCGAACAAAATTGGGCATCTCTAATTACTGAACTTTCCAAAAGTTGGTAATTATAGACTAACGCCAATGCTTAATTTAAATTTTTGGAAAGTTTAAACTTACTGTTATTAGATATTCCCTTTTATTATTTAGTTTGTATTCTTCTAAAAGCCCGTACGTAATTAAAAAATTGGAGAGGGTAAAAAAAAATGGCACTCCTAAGTAAGAAAAGGACAGGGCTGAAAATATTATGTTTGTAACTGCTGATGAATGGAGGCTGTTTGAAGCAAGAATAGTATGCATATTGAAAACCCCTAAAAACGCCAAAAACCTTAGTGAATCAAGGTTTTTAAAAAATTTTGTTACGTTACTCATTCAGGTAAAAGCCTGAAGATAATTATTATATTGTCCTTCTGCTTAAATATGGATATAATTACGCATTTTTGTTTCATTGCCGCTTTTTTTTTGAAAACTGTAATACTTTCTTAAGCTGTGGCTTCTAAATTTCTGATCCTGCAGCAATGTCATATTCTGAAATTTTTTATAAATAACAAAGAACAAACTGGTAAGTATTTTTAAACAAATGGCAGGGAAAAATATACCTGTAGAATAAATAGCATTAAAGTAAGAATTAAAATAAGAAGTGAATAAAGAGACATTATCCATCATCATTCCAGTATATAATGAAGCACTCACTTTGCCTCGGGTACTGGATAAAATATTTGCTATAGAATTATTAAATGGATTAAACAAAGAAGTGGTGATTGTAAACGATTGTTCATCTGATAATACTGCAGAAGTTATTCAATCTTTAACCGCAAGGCATTCCTCTAATATAAAAGTATTCCATCATGGTAAGAACCGCGGCAAAGGAGCAGCCCTGCATACCGGAATCAAGCAATCCACCGGCAATTACATTATTATTCAGGATGCTGATCTTGAGTATGATCCTTCAGAATATAATCTTTTACTTAAACCAATGCTGGATGGCTATGCCGATGTGGTGTATGGCTCAAGATTCAGAGGCGATAAACCTCACCGGATAATTTTTTACTGGCACACTGTGGGGAATAAATTAATTACTTTTCTTTGTAACATAGTTACTAATCTTAATCTCACTGACATCGAAACCTGTTACAAATTATTCAGAGCCGACATTCTTAAAAATATTATTCTAAAGGAAAAAAAATTTGGTTTCGAGCCTGAAGTGACTGCAAAAATTGCCCGCATAAAAGGGATACGTATTTATGAAACAGGAATTTCCTATTACGGAAGAACCTATGATGATGGAAAAAAAGTTGGCTGGAAAGATGGCTTCAGGGCAATATATTGTATTATTAAGTATGGC